>NZ_JBEYLC010000008.1:0-144690 GCF_040635885.1 Nocardiopsis sp. NPDC006832
AGAACTCCACCTCCTACGGCAAGGACCTGGGCGACGTGCGCGCCTTGGAGAAGCTGCTGCCGCGCCTGGCCGCCGTCGAGGGGCTGGAGCGGGTGCGGGTCAGCTACCTGCAGCCCGCCGAGGTCCGCCCCGGCCTGGTGGAGGTGCTCACCACCACCCCCGGCGTGGTGCCCTACTTCGACCTGTCCTTCCAGCACGCCAGCGGCCCCCTGCTGCGCCGCATGCGGCGCTTCGGTGACCGTGAGCGCTTCCTGGAGCTGCTCGCCACCGCCCGCAAGGGCGCACCGGAGGCCGGCGCGCGCTCCAACTTCATCGTCGGTTTCCCCGGCGAGACGGAGGAGGAGTTCGAGGAGCTCGTGGCCTTCCTCGGCGAGGCCCGTCTGGACGCCATCGGTGTCTTCGGCTACTCCGACGAGGACGGTACCGAGGCCCTGAACCACGCCGACAAGGTGGCGGAGGACGTCGTCGCCGAGCGTGTGGACAGACTCAACCGGTTGGCCGAGGAACTCATGGCCCAGCGGGCCGAGGAACGCATCGGCGGTGAGGTGACCGTCCTGGTGGAGGCCGTTCTCGAAGACGGTGTCTACGAGGGCCGGTCCGACCACCAGGCACCCGAGGTGGACGGCAGTACCATCCTGTACGGCGAGGGCCTTTCCGTCGGTGACCTGGTGCGCGCCACCGTCATCCAGGCGGCCGGGGCCGACCTCGTCGCCGAACAGGATGGGGAAGCCGGAGAAAGATGAGCACCCACGACCCCGCGGCGTCGCCCGCCCCCCAGGTTCCCCTGTGGAACATCGCGAACATCCTCACGATGAGCCGCCTGGTCATGGTGCCGGTCTTCGTCTGGTTCATGTTCCTGGACGGCACGTGGTGGCGTCTGGCGGCGTTCGGCGTATTCGTCGTGGCCGCCATCACCGACCGTGTCGACGGTGAACTGGCCCGTCGCCGCAACCTGGTCACCGACTTCGGCAAGATCGCCGACCCGATCGCCGACAAGGCGCTCACCGGGGCGGCGCTCATAGTGCTGTCCATCCAGGGCGACCTGTGGTGGTGGGTGACCATCGCCATCCTGGTGCGTGAGTGGGGCATCACCTTCCTGCGCCTGGCCGTGCTGCGCTACGGGGTGATGCCCGCGAGCAGCGGCGGCAAGCTCAAGACCGTCCTGCAGATCGTCGCGATCAGCATCTACCTGTTCCCGTTGCACCTGCTGCCGTTCACCGACGTGTTCACCTGGATCGCCCACATCGTCATGGCGGCCGCCCTGACGATCACCCTGTGGACCGGGCTGACCTACGTCCTGGACGCGGTGCGTCTGGTGCGCGCCAAGGGTGGCAACAGGACGTGAGCGAAGAGGCGCCCCGGCCCGTGGGCGGATCCATCGGTACGGCGGCCCTGGAGGCCGCCACCGACGTCCACCGCGCCCTGTTCGAGGCCGGGGCCACCTGCGCCACCGCCGAGTCCCTCACGGGCGGTCTGATCGGCGCTCACCTGACCGCCGTCCCCGGCACCTCCGCCACCTACCGGGGCGGGTTGGTGACCTATGCCACCGACACCAAGGCCTCCTTGGCGGGGGTGCCCGCCGACCTACTGGCCGAGCACGGCGCCGTCCACCCCGACGTGGCCTTCCACATGGCCCGGGGCGCCCGCCGTGCGTTCGGATCGGACTTCGCGGTCGCCGTCACCGGCGTCGCCGGACCGGATCCCCAGGACGGGCGACCCGTCGGCACCGTCTTCGCCGCGGTGGCGGGACCCGACTCGCGCACATGGGTCGAACGGTTCCGTTTCACCGGCGATCGTGCGGGTATCCGCTACCACACGGTCGAGGGCGCGCTAAGGCTCCTGATGACCGCCGTTCGCGGGAACGATGCGGGCAGCAGCACCCGGTATTGACCCTTTCGCCCGGTGCCCTCTCCCATAGCGTGGGAACAAAAACACCCCCGGATGGGGTTCACCCTCCAGCGAACAGGACAATGAGAGGTGCCCGAATCGGGCGTGAGGCGGGTACGGTGTTGTATATGAAGGTCGCTACCGGTGGGAGGGAGCGCGAATGATGGTCCTGCTTCGTCACCTACTTGGTGACGTGCTCAGGCGGCTAAGGCAGCGCCAGGGCCGCACCCTCCGTGAGGTGTCGGCCGACGCACGTGTTTCCCTCGGTTATCTTTCCGAGGTCGAGCGCGGGCAGAAGGAAGCCTCTTCCGAGTTGCTGTCATCGATCTGCGGGGCCCTCGGGGTGCCGCTGTCGCAGGTGCTCAGGGAGGTCTCCGACCAGCTCGCGTTGGCCGAACTCCAGGAAGCCGCCCTGTTGGAGGACGCGGTCTCCGGCGACCCCGTTCCCGCCCGGGACCTCGGCATCGCGCCCGTACCCGACCGGGTGCCCCAGGTGGCCGACATGGCCGGCGTCTGACCAGGCCCTCCCACACATAGACGTGGGAAACCGGTCCTTCCCCTGAGGGGAGGACCGGTTTCTCGTGTCTTCGGGGGTTCAGCGGTGGCTGTGGTTGACCCAGGAATCGGGGTCCTCGGCCAGGACCCGCACCTGGTCGGGGAGGTCGTTGGTGACCAGGTGCTGGAGGTTGACCCCCTCCAGGATGGCGCGTTCACTGGCGCGCAGGGCGATCCACACCTGTTGCAGACTGCGGGCCGCCCCGTCGTAGTCGACGTGTTCGGGGCGTTCACCGCGCACGTTGGCGAGCGGTCCGTCGACCGCTCGGATGATGTCGGCGAGGGATATCTCCCCCGCGGGCCGGGCGAGCCAGTAGCCGCCAACGGGACCCCGTTGACTACGAACCAGACCTGCTCGGCGTAGCTGGGTGAGGATGTTCTCTAGGAATTTTCCGGGGATGGCCTGCGCGCGTGCGAGCTGCTCGGCCGTCACCGGACCGTCGCCGGCGACAGCGAGCTCTGCGGCCGCGCGAAGCGCGTAGTCGACCCGGGCTGAAAGGCGCATGCTGTGATTATGCCGTGGTTAGAAGGGCGAATGGGGCACCGGTCCCCGACGGGTGTCGCCGAAGGCCGGGATGCTACGGCTCAAGGATACTTCTCCTACCGGGTACGGGGGACATGGGTGACGATTCGGAGACGGGTACGGCGAGAGACATCGGGGCGGCCCACGCGACCGAAACCGGTCAGCCGGTCACCTCCAGGGCCCCGGCCGCGCCGAGAAGTTCGGCCGCGCTCAGCCCGTTGACGTGGGCGGCCCCGTACGTGCTCACATAGGCGCCGCAGTCGGGCCGCCAGATGGGCAGGCCCATCTCCACCACCACCGCCTTCGGGTGGGTCGCCAAAAGGCCTCTGACGAACGCCTGGGCGCTCGGGTAGCGGTGCGCGTCCCGCACGACCACGACCAGGTCGCGATCGCCCACCGCGGACAGGACCGTCGAGGGATCGTCGACCTCGGGGGAGACCCGCACCGTGTCGCGGAACCACGGACCCAGGCCCCAGGGGACGTCGCCCACCGCCATGCCGGCCGGTGCGTCCACCTCGACCACGTACGGGTCCGCCAACGACGGCAGCTCACCGTCCACCCGTACGGCCCGACGGGCGCCGGTCAGCCCGATGGCCGAAGAGGCGTCGTGGCGGGCGCGTTCGACGGCCGAACGACCCACCCACGCGCGCAGGTCCGCGTTGCGTTCGGCGGCCTCCTCCAGCCGTTCCCCGCGGAGCCGACCCTCGCGGACCGCCCGCACCAGGGCGGCCCGGACCTCGGCGACCTGGTCGGCGTACACGAAGCGGCCCAGGCACAACAGGTCGCAACCGGCCGCGACGGCCAGCACGCTCGCCTCGGGGATGCCGATGCGCTCGCTCACCCCGCGCATGTCCATGGCGTCGCTCACCACGACCCCGGTGAAGCCCATCTCCTCGCGCAGCAGGTCGTTGAGCAGCGCGTGGTTGAGGGTGGCGGGCCCCTCGGTACCCAGCGCGGGTAGTTCGATGTGGGCGGTCAGGATCGAACGCACACCCGCGTCGACGGCGGCCCGGAAGGGCATCAGCTCACGGCGGCGCAGCAGGTCGGCGTCGGCCTCCACCAGGGGCAGCGTGTGGTGGGAGTCCTGCGAGGTCGCCCCGTGGCCGGGGAAGTGCTTGGCGCAGGCGGCCACTCCGGCCTCCTGCAGGCCCCGCACCGAGGCGGCCGCGTGTCGGGCCACCAGTTCGGCGTCCGAACCGAAGGAGCGCGTTCCGATCACCGGGTTGTCGTCGGCGACGTTGACGTCCACCGATGGCGCCAGGTCCAGGTTGAAGCCCAGGCCGGCCAGTTCCAGCCCCAGGGCCCGGAAGGTCTCGCGGGTCAGGTCGGGGTCGTCGACCGCGCCCAGCGCGGCGTTGCCGGGGTAGTCGCTGCCGTGCGCCTGGCCGATGCGGGTGACGTCGCCGCCCTCCTCGTCCAGGGAGATCAGCGGCGGAAGGTCGGTGACCTCACGCAGGCTCGCGTTGAGCGCGGTCACCTGCTCGGGGCTGCGCAGGTTGTTGTGGAACAGACAGACGCCCGAGATCCCGTCCGCCAGACCGTCCAGGATCCAGCGGGGGGCCTGGTAGGACTCGAAGGGCACCAGCAGGGTGGCGTTGGCCAGACGCTCCAGGGTCGGGTCGTGCGGCATGGCGGACTCCGTTCGTGAACATGGGTGCCCGATCGCGGGCATACGTGTGGCGGGTGAAGGGGGTGTCGGTGTGTCTTACGAGGTCAGCCCTTGACCGCTCCCATGGTCAGGCCCGATACCATGCGGCGTTGGACGAAGAGGAAGAAGATCATCACGGGGACGGTCAGCAGCGTCGAGGCGGCCATGATCGACCCCCACTCGATGGACACGGCGCCGAAGTAGTACTGCAGGGAGATCGGCAGGGTGTAGGCACCGGTGTTGTTCTGCAGGAACGTGAAGGCGACGAGGAACTCGTTCCACGCGGTGATGAACGCGAAGATGCTCGCCGCGGCCAGGCCGGGCGCCACCAGCGGCATGAGGATCCGCCAGAAGATCGTCCACCCGCCGGCGCCGTCGATGGCCGCCGCCTCCTCCAACTCCCGGGGCACCGCGGACACGAAGTTGCGGATCATCAGGATGGTGATCGGCAGCGCGACCGCCACGTAGATCACGAACACGCCGGACAGGTTGCCGACCAGTTCGAGGTCCAGGGCGTTGCCCAGGTGGAAGAAGTTGATGAACAGGGAGATGATCAGCGCTTCGACCGGGACCATCTGGATCACCAGCAGCATGATGATGAAGGCCGAGCGCAGCTTGAACCGGAACCGGGCCACGGCGATGGCGGCGAGCAGGGCCAGCATCGCCGCGAAGGCCACCGATCCGACGGTCACCACCAGGCTGTTGCCGAGGAAGGACCAGAACGAGGTGCCGGGGATGAGGACGCCCGACAGGACCCGCTCGAAGTGCTCCAGGGTGATCTCACGTGGGAACAGGGTGGGCTGCCGGGTGAAGATCTCGCCGGTGGGCCGCAGAGCGGTGGCCAGGACCCAGTAGACGGGAAAGACCGCGAAGACGAAGACCGCGAGGGCGGCCAGGTACAGGCCGAGTCTTCCGACGGACCTGCGCAGTCGGTGGACGTTGTTCATCGGGCCTCCTCCTGGCGGATCATGGTGCGCAGGTAGTACGCGCTGATCACGAGCACCAGGACGGTCATGATCACGGCGATCGCCGACCCCATGCCGTAGTTGGGCGGGGTCGAGGCGAAGCCCAGTTGGAAGATGTAGGTCGGGATCAGCGAGATGTCCCGGTTGCTGACGCCGTTGCCGAGGATGAACAGCTGGGTGAAGATCCGGAAGTCCCAGATGACCTGCAGCACCAGCAGCAGCGCGAAGAGCGGGCGCAGCATCGGGAAGGTGACGCTCCAGAAGCTCTTCCACGCGCCGGCGCCGTCGATGCGGGCGGCCTCGTAGAGCTCGTGCGGGATGCTCTTGAGCCCGGCCAGGACGCTGATCGCCACGAACGGGAACGACTGCCACACCACGGTGACGATGAGGATGGGGAAGAGGGTGCTCGGTGAGTTGAACCAGTTGAACTCGTTCCACCCCGAGCCCACCAACCAGTCCGGCAGCGCGGTCAGGAGGGTGTTGATCAGTCCGTACCTGGTGTCGAACAGCCAGCGGTAGACGATGGCGGCACTGATGACGGGCGTGGCCCACGCCAGCATCAGGCCGAGTCCCAGGGTGGTCGACGCCCACTTGGGCAGCTTGTGCATGAGGAGGCCGACGAGCGTTCCGAGGATCATCGTCAGGACCACCATGGTCAGGCAGACGATGATCGTGTTCCGGAACACCGACCAGAAGCGCTCGTCGGTGAGCACGTAGAGGTAGTGGCCGAAATCGTTCCACTGCGCCTCTTGGCCCCGCAGCTGCTGTAGTCCGTAGTCGTGCAGCGAGATCCACAGCATCTGGCCGATCGGCCAGAGCAGGACCACCGCGAGCACGGTCAGCGCGGGCAGGATCAGGAGGTAGGGGACGAGTCTGATGCGGGTGCGACGGGAGGCGGCCCGTGGCCGTCCTGGCGAGGGCGCCTCGGGTTCCGTGGCGCGTTCCAACGTTTGAGTCATGGACCGTTCCTGGCGGGTCGAGGGGCGGCCGCCTGGTGCGCGACCGCCCCTGTGCTTGGGGCGACCTACTCGGAGACCTCACGGTTGAGGGCCTCGGTGAGCTCTTCGTTGAGCTCGGGCAGGACGTCGTCGGCGGACTCGCCCTCGGCCATGCGCTGGACGGCGGTCTGGATCGTGGTCAGTTCCCACTGGACGTGGCCCCAGTTGGCGGTGTCGGGGAACAGACGCAGGTCGCCGGTGGCCTGGGTGGCGGCGCCGGCCAGGATCGGGTCCTCCTGGAAGGTGTCGCTCTCCAGCACGTCGGTGTAGGTGGGGAACATCGACGACACCTCGTTGTAGGGCAGCGCGTTGTCCTTGCTGTTCAACGTGGTGATGTAGTCGAAGGCGGCGTCGGGGTACTCGGAGGTGCCCCACACGGCCAGGTCGGAGCCGCCGCCGAAGGCGGGCGCCATACCGTCCACCCCCGGGATGGGCGTGGTGGCCCAGTGGCCGGCGTGCTCGTCGTTGAGGTCCTCCAGCTGGGCCTGGGCCCAGGGACCGTCGATGAACATGCCGACCTCGCGGTTGACGAAGTCGGCGTGGGCGCAGTCGACCTCGTTGAGGCCCACGCAGGCGCTCGGGGAGATGCCGTCGACGGTCAGCCCGGCGTAGAACTCCAGGGCCTCGGCGGTCTCGGCGGAGTCGAGTTGTCCGACCCACTCGCCGCCCTCCTCGACGGCGAACTCACCGTCGTTGGCCCAGACGAAGCTGGCGATGCCGTTCAGGAAGTCGGTGGGCGCGGCGAAGCCGGGGACGTCGTACTCGTCCTCGATGTCCTCGGCGACCTCGACCAGTTCGTCCCAGGTGGTGGGCGGCTCGTGGCCCAACTCCTCCAGCTGGTCGGTGTTGTACCAAAGGGCGCGAACGCCGCTGTACCAGGGGATGCTGTACTGTGCGTCGCCGAAGGTACCGTTGGCGTAGGCCCCTTCGAGGAGGTCGGCGCTGTCGTCCCAGCCCTCGACGTACTCGGACACGTCGTAGAGGGCCTCGGCCTCGGCCCAGGTGGCGACCTGGTCGTTGCCGATCTCTACGACGTCGGGGCCGCCGGAGACCAGAGCGGTCTGGAAACGCTGGCTGAACTCGCCCCACGGGATCCACTGGACGTCCACGTCGGTGTCGGGGTAGAGCTCCTGGTACTGCTCGGTGACCGAGTCCATGAAGGCGTTCTGGTCCTCGTTGGCGTCGCCCATACGCCAGACGGTGAGGGTGTCGGGGGCGTCACCGGACGAGCCGCCGTCATCGGATCCGCCACCGCAAGCGGCGGCCAACATGACCACGGTCGAGGCCAGTGCGATCTTGGGGAACCTCATGTGAACCTATCTCCCTTCGCACGTCGCGCCGGGGCGCGGCGCCTGTGCTCGAAGCAACCTGGGATCATGAACGGATCCGTGTGCCTCGACGTCTGATCGGGGGGTGCTGGGGCAGCACTTTCCTGGTCGCCCCTCCGGCGCGGGTACCGGGGTCCGAAACCACTACGGACCAGCCGGGACGTGACCTCCTGTGAGGTTGTGAGCTAAATTAACAGGAAACTTTCCTAATAAAAACAGGGTGAGGTGTCACGGTTATGTCTCAACGTCCGGGGACTCCCCGGCTGCTGCGCCAATTGAACGATCGCGCGGCACTCGAACTCCTACTCTCCGGCGGCCCGTTGACCAGGACGCAACTCGGCACGAGGACCGGTCTGTCGAAGGTGACGGCGTCCCAACTCCTGGCTCGGCTGGAGGAACGCGACCTGGTCCGGGTGGTGGGCAGCAGGGCCGGAGGGCGAGGCCCCAACGCCGCCCTCTACGCGGTCGTCCCGGAGAGCGCCTACGTCGCCGTCCTCGACGTCAGCGCCCACCGCGTCACCGCGACCATCGCCGACATCACGGGTCGGATCATCAGTGACGTCAGTGTCGACCCCAGCGCCTCCGACGATCCGGTCGCCCTGGTCCACACCGCCGTGATGCGGCTGGTGGAGACCGCCGAGGTCCCCCTCGAAAAGGTCCGCGCCTGCGTCATCGGCACCCCCGGGGTCGTCGACCCGCGCACCGGGGACATCCGCTTCTCCTTCGACCTCATGTCCTGGCACGAAGGGGTGCTCGAAGCGCTGCGCGCCGACCTCGAACGCTCGGTCATGTTGGAGAACGACGTGAACCTGGCGGCCCTGGCCGAACACGCGGAAGGGGCGGCCAAGGGGGTCGAGGAGTTCGTGCTCATCTGGCTCAGCGCCGCCGGCGGTGTCGGTATGGCCTCCATGATCGGCGGGCGCGTCCACAGGGGCCGCTCCGGTGGCGCGGGCGAGATCGGCTACCTGCCGGTGCCCGGAGCCCCCCTGTCCACCGACGTGGGTCTCTCCGGTGGCTATGAGTCCCTGAAGTCCGACGGCGACCGGGAGCTGCCGCACGGCTTCCAGGCGCTGGTCCACGCCAAGCAGGTGCTGCGCCTGGCCGCCGAACACGGCTTCACCGGAGAGGACGTCACCGAGGTGGTCGCCCGCGCCGCCGGCTCCGGAACCCCCGAGGGCGACGCCTTCCTCGACGTCTTCGCCGAACGGCTCTCCCGAGGAATCGCCGCCGTCAGCGTGATGATCGACCCCGGGCTGGTCGTCCTGGGCGGGGACGTCGCCCGCGCCGGAGGACCCAAGCTGGCCGAACGGGTGGAGGCCGCGACCGCCCGGATCGCACCCAACGCCACCGAGGTCGCCCTGGGAACGGTCGAGGGCAGCCCGGTCGTGCGCGGAGCCCTTCTGCACGGCCTGGAACGCGCCCGCGACGAGGTGTTCTCGGCCACCGTCTGACACCGTCTGACCCCCGACCGCGCCCCGGACGCCCCGGGGCGCGGGGGAGTCAGTCCTCCTCGCCGTCCGGGGACGGGGCGAAGGAGTCGAGCACCATCTCGAAGTCCTCCCGCTGTTCCTCCCGCAGGTCCTGCGGGAAGTTGAAGCTCAGCCGGTAGGAGACCGCGGTGTTCCCGTCGGTGATCTCACGGGTGAACATCCACCGTTCGGGGATCTCGCGCTCCTCGTGGATGTAGGTGGCCTCGTAGACCGCGCTCTGCACGCCGGGGCCCTCCAACCGCGGCTCCAGCATCAGCTGTTCCGCGTCGCTGTAGGCCTCGTCCTCGTTGAGCAGCTCGTCCATCCGGAGCATGGCGCCCTCGGCGTCGAAGACCAAGAGGTCGTATCTGGTCACGAACAGATCCATGTCGCCGGTCTCCACGCCGGTATCGAACTCGTAGGAGGCCAACCGGGTGACGCCGTTGCCCGGTGAGTCCTCCTCGTTCTCGACCATCGCCCAGCCCTCGGGGGCGACCAGCGTGACCACCCCGTCGTCGTAGCGGGTGAACCCCTCGGGAGCCCCCTCGGTCGAACCCTCCTGGGCCTGGGCGGAGGGTTCCGCCGATGGTTCCGGACTGGGTTCGGCGGCGGGCGTTTCCGGATCGGCGGCGACCTCCCGATCATCGGAGGAGAAGACGGACCACACCGTGAACGCGCTCAGCACCAGTAGGGCCAGGACGGCGGCCGCTCCGACGAACAGCGGCGTACGCGAGCGGCCGGGCCTGGTTCCGGTCGACGGCTCCGAGGCAGGGGTCGGGGTCGGAACAGGGGCCGGGGTCGGGACGGGATCGTCCAACAGGGCCAACGCCCGCTCCGGCAGCAGCCGGCGGCGCGGATCCCGTTCCAACAACCCGTTGATCACCGAGGCCGTCCGTCCCCGGGCCGGTACCGGCGGTACCGGATGGGTGAGCACCGCGGTGAGCGTCGATGTGATGGTGTCGCGTTTGAACGGCGACTCCCCGGCCAGGGCCGCGAACAGGGTGGCGCCCAGGCTCCACAGGTCCGACACCGCGCCGTTGTCGTCGTGTTCCAGGCGCTCGGGTGCCGCGTACGCCGCGGTGCCCAGGATCGCGCCGGTCCCCGTCAGCGCCGTCCCCCCGTGGTCGGGCAGGTTGGCGATGCCGAAGTCGGTCAGCACCGGCCGGGTACCGCCCGACGTCAGCATGATGTTGGCGGGCTTGACGTCACGGTGGACCACCCCGGCCCGGTGCGCCGCCCACAACGCGTCCAACAACGGGCGCGCGATCCGCTCCACCTCGGCCTCCGGCATGGGGCCGGTGCGGCGCAGACGGTCGCGCAGGGACTCGCCCTCCAACAGCTCCATGACAATGAACGGGGTCCCGTCCACCTCCAGGACGTCGTGCACGGTCACCACCGAGGGGTGGGCCACCCGTGCCGCCGCCTGCGC
Source organism: Nocardiopsis sp. NPDC006832 (assembly GCF_040635885.1). Lineage (NCBI taxonomy): Bacteria > Bacillati > Actinomycetota > Actinomycetes > Streptosporangiales > Nocardiopsidaceae > Nocardiopsis > Nocardiopsis sp. NPDC006832. The sequence continues at coordinate 10,803 of NZ_JBEYLC010000008.1, forward strand.
CTCGCGGATCATGCGCGCCCGGGCGCGCTCGCGTTCACGTGGGGGCATGTCGTGGGGGAGGTGGACCTCCTTGACCGCCACCTCACGGTTCAAACGGGTGTCGTGGGCACGCCACACGGTGCCCATGGCGCCGCTGCCGAGCTCGCCTCGAAGCTCGTAACGGCCGACGGAGGTACGGGGCGCCGGGGGATCAGTGGGGACCATGGGCACATCATCTCAAATCGGGAGCGCCGGAGCGTCCCGAGGCCGGGACGGATCCCGCCACATCGCCACGCGGGGACGGACCAGGATGCCCGCCTCCTCTTCGATCTCCCACTGACGGACCAGACCCGGTCCCCACTCGGTCCGGGCGAGTGTGACGAAGCCCCGCCGCTCGTACCAGGGGCCGTTCCAGGGCAGGTCACGGAAGGTGGTGAGGGTGACCCGGTCTCGTCCCCGGGCGGCGGCCTCGGCGCACACCCGCTCCAGTAGGGCACCGCCGATTCCGCGCCGGCCGTGTTCCGGATCCACCGCGAGCTGTTCCAGATGTGCGGCGTCGTCCAACGTGATGGTCGCGGCCAGACCGACCACGGAGCCGGCCACCTCGGCCACCCACACGTGTTCGACGTGCTCCACCATCTCCCGCGGATCGTCAGGGGGCAGCTCCAGTCCCGCTCGCGCGAACAACGTGTCGGCGGCCAGGGAGACCGCCACCACCGCGTCCATGTCCTGTCGCCGCATGCGGCGGATCACCGGTTCGATCATGATGCTCAGCGTCGCAGACGCAGACCCTTGGGGGTGACGTGGAAACCCGCCGCCACCAACGCCGGGTCCAGCGACGTACCGAACACCTCGACCCCGTCGGCCCGCTCCACCAGCAAGGACTCGACCCGGCCGCTACGTACCAGATCGGCCACGGCCCGGGCCGCCCGCTCCAACAACGCCGGGGCGGACCCGAAGGTCAGCGCGGACCGGCCCGGCGACAGGTACAACGTGGGCAGGCCCCCGTCCAGGACGACCAGGGCCCCCGCCGTGCGACCCGGTCGATGCGCGCCCACCACGCCCGCCGGCCACGCCAGCTCGACGCCGTACGGATTGGCCGGATCGGTGGCCGCCAACACCACCGGATCCGAGGTCCCACCGGGTGTCTCTCCCGACAGGGCCCGCAGCCGGTCCACCGCACCCGGCAGCGCGAACTGCGCGCCACCGAGACCCTCCACGAAGTAGCCCCGACGCACCCGCCCGGTCTCCTCCATGGACCGCAGCACCCGGTATTCGTCCGTCGACAGGCCGCGCCCCTGGTGCCCGCGCACCAGGACCCCGCCGCGTGCCAGTCGTGCCTCCACCCGTGCCAGGGCCCGCCGGGTCGGATCCGGGTCCGGTTCGGGCAGCGCCCACCACCGGCCCGCCGCCGTCGGCGGCCCCGCGCGGGTCGGCAACACCGGGCGTCGTCGCGAACGTGACGAGGGCCGACGTGGCGCCGGGCCCGAACCCGCCCACGCACGCAACGGCGCCAGGGAGTCATTGGTGACGCACCCCGACCACACCAGCTCCCACAACGCCGTCACCAGATCGGCGTCGGAGAACACCGCACCGCCCGCCGCCCGGGCCACCCCGTCGGCGAGGTCACGGAAGAACAGGGCCCCGCCCGAGCGCAGTGTCCCCAACACGGCCGCCGCCGTCGTTCCCTCCTGCGGTGGAAGCGGCTCCGGCAACGACGACGAGGCGTCCTCGGCGGGGGCCACCACCAACCAACCGTCCCCACCCGGCAGCGAGCCCGCGCCCGTCCACACCACCTCACCGGCCTGGGTGAGCGCGTCCAACGAGGCGGGGACGAAACCCTCCACCCTGGCCGGCAGCACCAACGATTCCAGGGACGAGGCCACCAATGGCACGCCCCGAAGCGACTCCACCGCCTCGAACACCGCGTCCGGACCACGCCACCGCTCACCCGGAACCGCCCGTTGCCACAACGGGACGAAGACCGCCAACGTCGCCGGTTCCACCGGTTCCACCTCGCGGCGCAGCCGGGCGATCGACCCCCGCCGCAACCGGCGCAGCACGTCCGCGTCACACCACTCGGTGCCCGTGCCACCGGGACGGAACCCACCACGGGCCACCCTGCCCCGCCGGGCCAGGTCCCGCAGGGCGCCCTCGACCGCGTCGACGCCCACACCCCAGCGGGCCGACACCTCCGCCGACGTGAACGGTCCGTGCGTGCGCGCGTACCGGGACACCAGGTCCGAGAGGGGATCCTCCACCGGTTCCAGGAACACCGACGGGACCCCGGGCGGTGGCTCGGAGCCCAACGCGTCCCGCAGCCGCGACACGTCCTCCACCGCGCACCAGCGCTCCACCCCGGCCACCCACACGCGCACCACGCGCCTGGCGCCCTCCAGGGCGAACAACCAGTCGGGGTCCGCCCCACGCTCGACCGCCTCATCGGTCGACAACGGACCCACCTCCCGCAGCAGGTCCGCGGTCCCCTCCAGGTCCCGCACCGGAGCCGCCGACCGCTGCAACAGGGCGCCGGTACGCTCCACCACCTCCGGGTCCAACAACTCCCGCAGGTCCGCGCCGCCCAACAGGTCCGCCAACAACGACGTGTCCAGGGTCAACGCCTGCGCCCGCGACTCCGCCGCCGGCGCGTCCCCCTCGTACAGGAACGCGGCCGTGTACTCCATCAGCAACGACCGCGCGAACGGCGACGCGTGCGTGGTCTCCACCTCCACCACCCGGATCCGCCGCGCCCGCACGTCCGACAGCACCCGCGCCAACTCCGGAACGTCGAACACGTCCCGCAGACACTCGCGCACCGTCTCCAACACGATCGGGAACGACCCGTACCGACCCGCCACCGACAACAGGTGCCGCGCCCGCAGACGCTGCTGCCACAACGGCATCCGACGGTCCGGGCGTTGACGCGGCAACAGCAGCGCCCGCGCCGCGCACTCACGGAACCGCGACGAGAACAACGCCGACCCGGTCAGCTCTTCGGTGACCAGCGCCTCCACACCGTCGGGGTCCACCGACACCAGATCCGTCAACTCGCCGGGACGACCCACGCCGCCGTTCTCCACGTCCGGCAGCCGCAGCACGATCCCGTCGTCGCCGTGCACCACCTGGGCGTCCATCCCGAACCGGTCGCGCAACCGCCCACCGATCGCCAACGCCCACGGCGCGTGCACCCGGGCGCCCAACGGCGAATGCACCACCGCGCGCCAGTCGCCCACCTGGTCACGGAAACGTTCGATCACCACCGTGCGATCGTCGGGCACCTGACCGGTGGCCTCACGTTGCTCCGCCACGTACTCCACCAGGTTGTCCGCCGCCCACTCGTCCAACCCGGCGGTGATCGCCCAGGCGCGCCCCTCCTCGGCGTCCGCCCCGGCCAACTCCCTGGTGGCCGCGCCCACGGCCCGACCCAGCTCCGCCGGACGACCCTGCGCGTCCGCCTTCCAGAAGGGCATCCGCCCCGGTCGCCCCGGCGCGGGCGACACCATCACCCGGTCCGCGGTGATCGCCTCGATCCGCCACGACGTCGAGCCGAGTACGAACACGTCGCCCACCCGCGACTCGTACACCATCTCCTCGTCCAGCTCACCGACCCGGGTGGGCGCCCGACCGTCCGGATCCGAGGCCAGATGCACCTTGAACAGGCCCCGGTCGGGGATGGTCCCACCACTGATCACGGCCAGTCGCTGGGCGCCGGGGCGGGCGCGCAGCACGTCCTCCTGCCGGTCCCAGACCAGACGTGGGCGCAGCTCCGCGAACTCGTCCGAGGGATAGCGTCCCGACAGCATGTCCAACACCGACTCCAGCACGGAGTCGGCCAGGTCGGAGAAGGGGGCCGCGCGCCGCACCACCGAGGCCAGCTCCGACACCGACCACTCGTCCATCGCCACCATCGCCACGACCTGCTGGGACAGCACGTCCAGGGGGTCGCGCGGCATCTCCAAACGCTCGATCCCGCCCTCGCGCATCCGCCCGGTCACGACGGTGGTCGCCAACAGGTCGCCCCGGAACCGGGGCAGGAACACCCCGCGCGAGACCTCGCCTACCTGGTGTCCGGCCCGTCCGACGCGTTGCAGACCACTGGCCACAGACGGGGGAGAGGCCACCTGTACGACCAGGTCCACGGCGCCCATGTCCACACCCAGTTCCAGGCTGGAGGTGGCCACCACGCAGCGCAGTCGGCCCGTCTTCAGGTCGTCCTCGATGAGTGCCCGCTCCGACTTGGACATCGACCCGTGGTGGGCGCGGGCGATCACGGCGTCCGCGCCCCGGCTCTGTCCGGACTGGCCGGCGACCTGCGCGGCGACCTCCTCCTCGGGCAACGTGACGCCGGTGCGTTCGGCGTACAGATCGTTGAGCCGGGAGCACAGCCTCTCAGCGGTGCGGCGGCCGTTGGTGAAAACGATGGTGGAGTGGTGCGCCTCCACCAGGTCCAGGACCCGGCGTTCCACGTGCGGCCACACCGATCCGCCCGGCTCGTCCAGGTCCGGCACCGGGACCTGCACCCGCAGATCCATGTGCGGGGCGTCCGGAGGGGCGACGATCCGCGCGCCGCCCAGATAGTCGGCGACCACCTCGCGCGGGCGCACGGTGGCCGACAACCCGATCCGCTGCGCCGGACGTTCCAGGAGTCGGGCGAGTCGTTCCAGACTGAGGGCCAGGTGGGCGCCGCGTTTGGTCCCCGCCAGGGCGTGCACCTCGTCCACGATGATCGTCTCCACCCCGGCCAGCCCCTCACGGGCCTTGGAAGTGAGCACCAGGAACAGGGACTCGGGGGTGGTGATGAGTACGTCCGGCGGGTGTGTGGCCAGACGGCGACGTTCCCGAGCCGGGGTGTCTCCGGTGCGCACCCCCACCGTGACGGGGGAGAGTTCCTGTCCGTCGGTGGCCGCGGCGTCGGTGATGCCGGCCAAGGGGCGACGCAGGTTGCGCTCCACGTCCACCGCGAGCGCCTTCAACGGGGACACGTACAGGACCCGGCAACGCCGAGAACGGTCCTCGGGCACGGGGGAGTGGAGCAACCGGTCCAACGACCACATGAAGGCGGACAGGGTCTTGCCCGAACCCGTGGGCGCCACCACGAGGGTGTCGTCACCGCCCGCGACCGAGGCCCACGCCTCGGCCTGGGCCCGAGTGGGCCCGTCGGGGAAGGCCTGTTCGAACCAGGTCCGCGTCGCCGTGCCGAAGGGTTCCAAGGGGCCGCTCATCCGGCCAGTCTGCCGAACGGCTCGGACAGAAGGAGGCGGAGGACACACCCGGCACCTCGAAAAAGGGCCTGTGGACAACGCCGTCGGGGTCCCGTCCATCACCCATACTGGGGCCGATGAGACTCACCAACTTCTGGAACAACATGCGCGAGCAGTTCGGCGAGGCCTACGCCGAGAGCCTCGCCAAGGACTACGTGATCGAGGGACTGGGCTCTCGCACCATCGAGCAGGCGCTGGCCGAGGGGGTCGGGGCCAAGGAGGTCTGGCGTGCGGTGTGCGAGGCGTTTGACCTTCCGGCCACCGCCCGCTGACCGACACGTTCGGTCCGGGTCCGATCCGCGTTCGATCTGTGGATGAACCAAGAATCGAACATAGGTTCGGGTAGAGTGGCCGCATCGCCGGCGAACGTCGCGATTGTCGTACCGAAGGCGTAGCGTCAGGCGCATCATGAAGAAAAAGGCATCGACCCTACAGGGGAACCCCGTGGCTTCTGGAGACCGAGACAAGGCTCTCGAAACAGCGCTCGCGCAGATCGAGCGGCAGTTCGGCAAGGGCTCCGTCATGCGCCTGGGCGACGACGATCGTCCGCCGATCGAGGCGATCCCCACCGGCGCCATCTCGCTGGACGTGGCCCTGGGCATCGGTGGCCTTCCCAAGGGCCGGGTCGTGGAGATCTACGGTCCCGAGTCCAGCGGTAAGACCACCGTCGCCCTGCACGCGGTGGCCAGCGCGCAGAAAATGGGTGGCATCGCCGCCTTCGTCGACGCCGAGCACGCCCTGGACCCCGAGTACGCCAAGAAGATCGGCGTCAACACCGACGACCTCCTCCTGTCCCAGCCGGACACCGGTGAGCAGGCGCTGGAGATCGTCGACATGCTGATCCGCTCCGGCGCGATCTCCGTCATCGTCATCGACTCCGTGGCGGCCCTGGTGCCCCGCGCCGAGATCGAGGGTGAGATGGGTGACAGCCACGTCGGTCTGCAGGCTCGCCTGATGTCCCAGGCCCTGCGCAAGATCGCCGGCGCGCTGAGCTCCACCGGCACCACCGCGATCTTCATCAACCAGCTCCGTGAGAAGGTCGGCGTCATGTTCGGCTCGCCCGAGACCACCTCGGGTGGTCGGGCGCTGAAGTTCTACGCCTCGGTCCGGTTGGACGTCCGACGCATCGAGACCCTCAAGGACGGCACCGACGCGGTCGGTAACCGTACGCGGGTCAAGGTCGTCAAGAACAAGGTCGCGCCGCCCTTCAAGCAGGCGGAGTTCGACATCCTCTACGGGGTTGGCGTCTCCCGAGAGGGCAGCCTGATCGACCTGGGCGTGGAACACGGCATCGTGCGCAAGTCCGGTGCCTGGTACACCTACGACGGCACGCAGCTGGGCCAGGGCAAGGAGAACGCCCGCAAGTTCCTGCACGAGAACGTCGACATGGCCAACGAGGTCGAGAAGAAGATCAAGGAGAAGCTGGGCGTTGGCGTGACCGCCGGTGACGACAGCGCCTCCGGATCCGACGCCGAGTCCAAGGCCGACCCGGTCAAGGACGCGATCGGCAAGGACGCCGTCGCCAAGGCCCCCGCCGCGAAGAAGGCCCCGGCCAAGACCGCGAAGGTGACCGACACGGATGCGTGAGCGGCGCCGGTCATCCGACCGCGCCGGGGCGGATGAGTCACCCGACCCGATGAACGCCGAGCACACCCCGGACGGGCCCGAACGCCCGTCCGGGGAGGACACCGAGGCCAAGGTCAAGAACCTGGTCCTGCGTATGCTCACGCACTCCCCGCGCACCCGCGCCCAACTCGAACGTTCCCTGCACCGTCGGGAGCACGAGGAGGAGGTCATCACGCGAGTCCTCGACCAGATCGAGGAAGCGGGGTTGATCGACGACGCCGCCTTCGCCAAGGGGTGGGTCTCCTCCCGCCACCACAGCCGACACCTGTCCCGCCGCGCGCTCTCCCAAGAGCTGCGCACTCGCGGAGTCGAAGAGGAGACCGTCCGCGAGGCGGTCGCCGAGGTCAGCGAGGAAGACGAGACCGAGGCCGCTCGCGTCTTGGCCCGCAAACGGCTGACCGGTAGCCGAGGCCACGACCCCGATACCCGTACCCGCCGGGCCCTGGGCGCCCTGGCCCGCAAGGGCTACCCGGCCGGTCTGTCATACCGGATCGTTCGGGAGGAGTTGGAAGCGGAGCTGGCGGCGGAGGCTGAGTTGGAGGCCGAGGGCGGGGGAGCTGAGGGCGTGTAGGGCATGTGGGGTCGTGAGGTTGTGGGGTTGTGGGGTCGTGGGGCATCGGGATGCTGTCTGAAGCAGGCCGGCCCTGAACTGGGCCCTTGGGTGGTTGGGCGTTGCTCGGGTGGGTGTGTGGGGCGCCTCAGGTAGAGAACCTTGGGGTTGTTGGGCGTTGCTCGGGCGGGTGCGTGGGGCGCCTGGGGTCGAGTTCCTTGGGGTGGTTGGGCGGGGTGGGGGTGGGTTCTCCCTCCTTCCCCGCCGCGTGATTGTTGCCGCCCGCACCGCACGCGTCAAGGCGATGGTGAGTGCTCTGGCAGCGTGGCTGGTGGCCTTGACCCGTGCGGCACGGGCGGCGGTTTGGCGGCTATCGGGGAAGGGGGGAGAGTGGTTGAGGTCCCAACGGCCCTGTGGGCCTGCGGGCCCCGGGGGCCCGGTCCGGCCGTGGCCGGCCGGATCCCTTCCCCACCGCCTCGCTGCATCGTTGAGCGCGTCGCCACTACGTGACGGGTCCGGTAACGAAGGGCCCGCTATAGGTGGGGCACGGGGCGGGGCGCGTCCCCGCGGTAGCCGGCTCTGGTCTTCACAGCGATGATCTTGCTCCTAGCGCCATGTTGGGCGCCCAAATGGGCGCTACGGACAAGATCAAAAACAGGAGCCCATTCGATTCCGGGATGTGGATAACCCAGAATAACCACCCCGCCTATGGTAGGCGCATTCACCGACCTGGAAATAGGTTGAATATACCCGCCGGTAAGCCTGTCATTCTCTGATGCATTCGCATATAATCAGAGTATGAGCTTTCCTCCCCACGCACCGCGCCCGACCGGGAACACCCCGGTCGATAAGGCGATGGCGGGTGCGCGGGAGATGGCGGTGGAATTCTCCGGCCGGGATATCCCGTTCGGGTGTGAAACCGAGACGCTCGCCCAGTTTCGCCGGCTCAATGGGGAAGTCGACCGGATCCGCTACGGGATGTTGCCCGCCCTGGCCCGGATGGAGGCCACCGGCGCCTTGTTGGAAGAGGGTGGCCAGCGCAGTATCCAGGCGTGGATCACCCACCAGTGGGGGACCTCTCCGGCCGAGGCCAAGAGCCTTGCCACCCTCGCCCGAGCGTTGTACCAGCAGCAGCTGCCCCTGGTGGAAGAAGCGTTCGGGAAGCAGACTCTGTCTTTGGGTGAGGCGTGCGCGATCGCGACCTCCACCGAAAAGGCCACCACCGAATGGGCGAAGGTCCTGGAAACGGCGGATGAGGAATTCCGTGCCCAGCGTCCTTCGGTGGAGGGGTTTCGGGCCCGGTTGGAATACGGGCTGATCGCCTATAAGCAGGAGTGCCCGCAGGCTTCGGTGCGCCAGTTGCGGGACGCGGCGAAATGGTTCGTCGCCCGCCTGGACCCGGAAAAGGCCGACCGGGACTACGATGAAACGTTCGAGAACCGGGGCGCCCAGTTCTCGCCCACGTTCGAGTCCGGGTTTTTGCTGCGGATGTGGGGGCCGGGGGCCGATAACGAACTGATCCAGGCCGCCCTGGAGGCTTACACGCAGCCGTATGGGCCGGAGAACGCCGCCGTGGCGAAGCATCAGCGCACTTATGACGCGATGATGCGGATCTTCGAGACCGCTCTGACCCACCGGGGTTGCTCCAGCCTGAGCCGCCAGCCGTTGGCGACCCTCAACATCACCGTCCCGCTGAAGCGCTTCCTCGGAGACGGCACCGCAGAGCCGGCCACCACCGAGGATGGTGTGGTGTTGCCCGATCAGATGGTGGCCCGCCTGACCCCCCACAGTTGGCTGCGCCGGTTCGTGACCGACGCCCAGGGCCGGACTCTGTTGGATGTGGGGCGTAAGCAGCGGTGCGCTCCGGACCCGGTCCGCCAAGCGGCCGGGTTCAAGAAGCCCTACTGCGAGTGGCACGAGGGCTGTGATGTGCCGCGTAGCTGGTCGCAGTACGACCACATCGTCCCCTTCTCCCACGGCGGGGCCACCAGCGCCGACAACATGCAGATCCTGTGCTCGACCCACAACAGGCTCAAGCACCGGTTACAGGCCAAGGTGAACCGGCAGATCTGGGAACACCACCACGCCCAGAACCGCCAAGAAGCAGGAAAGGAAGCCGGGTCCGGGGATGGGGAAGGAGAGCCAGCCCCAGCCACCGCCCCCTAACCACCGCGTACTTCCGCCAGGTGGAACACCACCCCGACGAGACCACCCCCGGTTGGGTGTCAGACCCCAAGGGCCCTATGCCCTGTGGGGATATCAGCATGCCCAGGGGCAGAAACACCGCGAACCCCCCACCCAGAGCCACATTCCGGGGCTGGAGTGGCTCCCATCGGGGGTGTCGGCACGACTCCCACCCCCGGTACTGGCTCCCGCCCCAGGTACCGGCCCACCCGCACCACCAACCCCATGTTGTCTCTTCATCATGATGATCTTGTCCGTAGCGCCATGTTGGGCGCCCAACATGGCGCTACGAGCAAGATCATCGCTGAGAAGACCAGAGCCGGCCACCGCAGGGACGCGGCCCGCCCTGTGTCCGGCCTGTAGCGGGCCCTTCGTGACCGGACCCGTCACGTAGTGGCGACGCGGCCAACGAGAAAGCCAGAGGGAAGGGAAGGCATCCGGCCGCCTGCGGCCGGACCGGGCCCCGGGGGCCCGAAGGGCCTGGGGCCGTTGGGACCTCAACCACTCTCCCCCCTTCCCCGATAGCCGCCAAACCGCCGCCCGCACCGCACGGGTCAAGGCCACTAACCCCATCGTCACAGAACCCGACATCGCCTTGACGCGTGCGGTGCGGGCGGCAACAATCACGCGGCGGGGAAGGAGGGAGAACTACCCGAACAACGCCCAACAACCCCCAGGACCCCGACCCGAGGCGCCCCACCAGCCACCCGAACAACGCCCAACAACCTCAAGGTTCTCGACCCGAGGCGCCCCACCCATTCCCATCCGGACAAACCCCACCGACACCCCCACCGGTACGGATCGGTGCGGATCGGCTCGGGTCCGGCGCGTGCCGGGGATTTTTCCGGGGGCCATGTCGATCGTCCACTTCCACAAGGCAGGATGGTCTTGTGGGACGGCCCATACGGACGTGTACTCGCATGCTCACCCTGGAGGAGGCGGTTCAATGACGAAACGCAAGCCCACCGGTATGGAATTCGAGTCCTGGATCGATGTCCAGATCCGTGAGGCTCAGGAAAAGGGAGAGTTCGACGATCTTCCCGGTGCCGGCAAGCCCATTCCCGACATCGACCGCCCCTATGACGAGAACTGGTGGATCAAGCGCAAGCTCAAGCAGGAGAACGTCTCGCTGCTGCCGCCCACTCTGCGACTGCGCAAGGAAGCCGAGGACACCCTGATCGAGGCGCGCAAGGCCCGGACGGAGAAGCGGGTCAGGGAACTCCTGGAAGGCTTGAACAAGAAGATCCGGGCGATGAACACGAACGCGCCCCCGGGGCCGCCGCTCAACCTGATGCCCTATGACGTCGACGAGTTCCTTCGCGACAAGTGGGAGGGCCCTGGAGCCTGATCCCTCCCAGGTGCGAGTGGCCGACTGCGGCCGGCGGGGCCACCCGAACGGTCGGATGGGGCATGGCTGGATAGTCTTCCGGTACCCCAGCAGTCGCGCACCGTGAGGTGGACCCGTTGAGCGTCGAAACCCCCAGGGACAGCACGTCCAACAACGCCCGGGATGTCTTCGGAACGTTGTTCCAGGCGCGTGACATCACGGTCCACTACATCAACGGTGCCATCTCTGACGTCTCTGATGTCTCCGACGACTCCGAACGCGCCTTCGATCTCCTGGTGCCTCCCTCCTATGTGGACCGGGATGAACCTCGGGCCGACGCGCAACGGATCATCGACGAGGACCCGAGTGCCTCGACCATGCTCACGGTGTCCAGCAGGATCCAGGGCGGGGGCACGACCGCCTTCGGCCTGAAACTCCTGCACGACGGTTTCGAGCGGGATCGTGCCCGTTTTCCCGGCGGCCACGTCCTGGTGGACCTGGTCCGGGAGGATCCGTGGATGGCCGTGGGCCGCCTGTTGCGTCTCATGGACATTGCGGAGGAGGACATTCCGGCCACCCTGGAGTGGCGTGTCCAGAAGCTGCACCAGAGCCCGCGATGGCGGAGTGGGATCGCCGTCATGGTGGATTCTCCCGGCAACTTCACCGACGTCCGCCTCTTCCTGGCGACCTCCCCCGGAAGTCTCACCGTGGTCACCGGACCCCAGAACTTCGACCTGAGGACGCTGGGCCGTGACGACAGGAGGCTCCTGCGCCACGTTCAATGGCGCTCTATCCAGCTGGACGCCCTGTCGGACGAGGACGCCACGACGATGTTCCGCCTGCGGTCGGACCTGGCACCCTCCCGGCCGCGGGAATGGGCGATGGTCGCCGACTTCGTGGCCGCGGCCGGAGGCAATCCCGGACTCATCGCGGACTACGCCTTCGATGTCCACGTCGAACGCCAGTGCGGGGCACCGGACCCACTCGCCACCGCGCACCGGAACCACTTCGGTTCGGACGCCGTCCCAGGGCGGCGTCCGCGTGATCGTGTGGACTTCGCGGGACTCGATGACGGGCAACGTGCCTTGGCGGTCCGACTGGCCGGCCTCCCCGACGTCGATTTCGGTTTCGATCTGGCCGAGGCCCTCATGGCCGACTCCGTGAGACCGGAGGACGTGCGTGCGGGGCTGGGAATCCTGGCGGAGAGGGGCGTCCTCGACACCGTCGTGACCGGCCCCGAACCCAGGTACCGCTTCATCACGCGCAGTATGCGGTCGACCTTCACCCCTGACACGGAGAAACCCTTGGACACCCCCCGGCGCACCCTCACCCACTACTACGAGATCGGTTACGCCGCGCACCGAAAGCTGATGCCGGGTCGCTGGCTCCAGGTCGAACTCGACGGCCGTTCGGCCTTCCCCGACGGCGCGCGGGCCGCTCGCTCCTTCGGGAGCATCGACGAGGCCCGACAGGCGCTGACCCCCGAACGTCAGACCCTGGTCAAGGTCGTGATCGACGCCGTGGCCGCGGGCCACTTCGCGATGGCCGCGGAACTGTGCGAGGTCCTGTGGCCCTTCTGGTTCCACTCCGGCTGGTTCACCGACATGGTCGATGCGCAGGCGCCCGTATTGCGGGCGACCCTGGACACCCACCACCTCGAACCCGCTCGGCTCTCCCGCCTGTGCGTGCAGACGGCCATCGCCTATCGCCGGGACCGGAACCCCACGGACGCGCGCCTTCAAGCGGAGCGGGCCCTGGAACTCGCCCAGGGCGAGCACCCGCTGGTGGTCCTCACCGCCCACGACGCGCTCGGGGACGTCGAGACCGACGCTGAAGAGTACGACGCCGCGATCGGGCACTTCGCCGAGGCCCGCCGCATCGCCGAAGGTCTGGACCCCGTCGATCTCAGGGCACTGCACATCATGGAACGCAAGGAGGGCGTCGCCCACCGGCGGGCGGGACGTCCGGCAGAGGCGGAGTCCCTGCTCCTGCACGCGAGAGGGATGCTCGCCGAGGGCGACCACCAGAACCACGCCCGAACCGGCACGGCCCTGGGCGACCTGCGTCGGGACCAGGGCCGGGTCGAGGAGGCCCTGGAATCGTACGATGGCGCGATCGATCGCCACCGTCTCCTTGGTGACCTGCGCCGGGTCGGAGACGTGTACGTGCTGCGAGCCGACGTGAACCGGGTGCGGGACACCGTGGCCTCCCGATCGGACCTGGAGCGTGCGTTGGAGGCGTACGAGGCGGCGAACGCCGAGCGCGACGCGGCCGATGTCCGCGAGCGACTCGCCGGATGATCTCGGGGTGGTCACCCTTCGTTCGATGCTCGGATGGTGAAGCTCGACTCGTGCTCGCCCAGCAGGACGAGGAGTGACCCCTCGGGGGCTTCACCCTCGACCCATTGATGCCAGTACGCCGAGGCGGCGGCGGTGGGATCGTGTCGGTGTCCGGGGTCGTCCGCCATCAGTCTGATCCGTGTGCCGTCACGGTCGACGAGCAGGCAGTCGGGGCCGTCCGCGGCGACTGCGAGGTGGGCCCGAGGGTGATCGGACAACCTTGCCCGCAGCACTGCCCATGAGGTACCCCCACCGGGGCTCCCCGACTCGGGGCCGCAGAGGAGCAGGCAGGCGGCTTCGCTCCACCGGGCCTGGGTCTCGTCCGTATGGGTGACCAAGTGGGGGCGGTCCAGGAAGAGCCGTTCCCTGGTGATGGATTCGGCGGGGTGGCGGCGCACCCGGAGCCCGGAACCCTCCTCTTGGACGGTGCTCCACAGTGGTGCGTGGTCGGTGGCGTCGGGCCAACCCCGTCGATAGGGGATGGGGACGTCGGCGGGGAGGGTCCGTACCGGGCGCTCGGGTTCGGGTAGATCCAGGAGCCGGTAGAAGGTCTCGCGCAGGATCCGTCCGGAGCCGCCGGGTTGGGAGTTGAGCCGGTCGGTGAAGGCCGCGAACCGGTCGGGTTTGTGGTCGGCGGCGTCGGCGAGGATCTGCGGGAGCAGGGGGAGGTCGGCGCGTAACCGGGTGGCGGAGCGGCCGAATCGGGCGATGGGGGAGAACGGATCCATCTCGGTGTCGGGAAAGGCCCCGAGCATGGTGTGGGTACCCAGGGACGCCCCATAGGCGGTGACGGATCCGTGGTCGCCGATGACGTGGTCGGCGGCCACGAGCGCGGCCTGCCAGCCCTGGCGGGGCGGAAGTACGCGCAGACCGGCGCGTTCGGCCTCGGCGAGCCAGGAACGTACCTGGTGGTGACCGTGGCCGTGCCAGGTGTTGGGGTGCAGGGCGAGGGCGACGCGGTACTCGTCGACGGGCAGTTCGGCGAGCAACCGGTTCAGGAGTTCGGGCCGGGAGCCGAGGAGGGAACCAGGCCCCCAGGTGGAGCTGACCACGACCAGTTTCCGGTGCCCGGTTTCGAGGTGGTCGCGGTAGCGGTCACGCCAGGGGAGTCCGGCCAGGATGCGGTCGTGGGAGGGGTCTCCGGCGATGAGCGCGGCGTTCACGGCCTCGGGGCAGCTCCGGCGGAGACGGTCGAGCTGTTCGGGGTGGGACAACACGAGCGTTCCGGGAACGAGGGTCCCGTCCCGCAGGAGGGTGGCCGGACCGAGCCCGAAGGCCGCTTTCCGCTTTCCGCTTTCCGCTTTCCGCTTTCCGCTTTCCGCTTTCCGCTTTCCGCTTTCCCTATCTTATTGTACCCCGCGCCATGAGAGAAAACAATCAAAGGCGCGTTTATCAGGTGTAGGTCATCGCCGTAACTGGCCGCGATCGCCAGGTCGAATTCCTCCTCCAGTGCCTGTTCCCAGGGTGCGACGAGAGCACCGATGTCATCGAGGAATTCGGTGACGCCCTCGCGGAAGTTGGAGGTTCTGGCCCGGGTGAAGACGAGCTGGATCCTCGGGTCGGAATCGAACAGCGGAAGGACGTCGAGAAGCCTCGTCAGGGTGGTGACGGTGTGGGCCACGACGAGGATTCGGCGGGCGTCGGGATAGGTGGACCAGTTCGGCGCCGATCCGATCGGTACCCGCAACCGTTCCTCGACCGACATGCATGCTCCCGCAGCTCGAAAGTCCGGAGTGCCCCGGAACACGATGGAACAGCGTACCGAACCCGTGTTCCGGGGCCTTCGCGGGCCTATACCCCGTGAACGGTGTGCCGGAAGTGCGCGTAGCGTTCACGCAGTTCCGTTCCGGCCTCGGAGTTGTACGTGGACGACTCCTCCGGTGCGCCCAGGGTCCACACCGGCGGTGATTCCTCGCCGGACAGCGCCCAGGCGGCCTGGCGGGCGGCGCCCAACGCCACGTACTCGGCGGCCGGTGGAACCACCACGGGCGCGCCCAGGACGATGGGGGCGATGGCGCGGACCGCGGCCGACCGGGCGCCTCCGCCCACCAGCAGCACCCGTTCGGTGGGCACACCCTGCCCGGAGAGGGCGGCCAACCCGTCGGCGAGTCCGCACAACATCCCCTCCACGGCGGCGCGGGCGATGTTGGCGGGGGTCATGTTGTCCCTGCGCAGGCCGTGCAGGGATCCGGTGGCCTCGGGGAGTTCCGGGGTGCGCTCACCGTCCAGGTAGGGCAGCAACACCACGCCATCCGACCCCGGGCGCGCTCCCAACGCGAGGTGGTCGAGCCCGGCCAGGTCGGTGCCGAGCATCGCGGCGGCCGAGCTCAGTACCCGGGCGGCGTTGAGGGTGCACACCAATGGCAGGTGGCCGCCGGTGGCGTCGGCGAAACCGCACACCGTTCCGGTGGGGTCGTGGGTGGGGCGGTCGTGGGCGGCGAACACGGTGCCGCTGGTGCCCAGGGACACCACCACGTCGCCGGGGCGCACGCCCAGGCCGAGGGCGGCCCCCATGTTGTCTCCGGTGCCGGGCGCGATGAGCGCGCCCTCGGGGGTGTGGCCCACGGTCTCGGCGGGGGCGGCCACGCGGGGGACCTCCAGTTCCCGGCCGAACCCGCGCACCAGCAGGTCGGTGCGGTAGGTGTTCTCGGCGGGGGACCAGTAGCCGGTGCCGGAGGCGTCGCCGCGGTCGGTGGTGGGTGCCCGGCGGGCGCCGCCGAGCCGCCAGGTCAGCCAGTCGTGGGGGAGCATGACACCGTGCGCGCGGGCGGCGAGCTCGGGTTCGTGTTCGGCGAACCAACGCAGCTTGCCGACGGTGAAGCTGGCCACCGGCACGTTTCCCACGGCGTCGGCCCAGGCCTTGGGGCCGCCCAGTTCCTGGACCAGGTCGTGGGTCGCCCCGGCGGAGCGGGCGTCGTTCCACAGCAGGGCGGGGCGGATGACCTCCCCGTCCTCGTCGACCACGACCATGCCGTGTTGTTGACCGGCCACGGAGACCGCGGCGACGTCGTCGAGCAGCCCGGAGGAGGCCTCGCTCAGGGCGCTCCACCAGTGGCGGGGGTGGGTCTCGGTGCCGTCGGGGTGTGGGGCGCGTCCCTCGCGCACCACCTTGCCGGTGGTGCTGTCACAGACCACGACCTTGCAGGACTGTGTCGAACTGTCGATTCCGGCGACGAGTGCCATGTTCGCTCCGTGTGGGTGAGGGGGTCCTGGCCGGGGCTCGGCGGGCTCATTCTCGCACTCTGGTGACCCCTCTCACAGTCCGGGGTGCGCCTCGATGAATCACTTGCCCGAGCAGATGGGCGTCAATAAAATTGAGTCCAGACAACTCAACGCGATGGGAGTGGTCCGATGCGCGTCACCGACGTCTTCGAAGGGGTCGAGCACACCCTGTGGGCGCAGCTCGCCGTGGATCCGGTCGTCCGGGTCGACAGTGGGCGTCGCGGCGCCGACCTCGTGGTCGAGGTCGAGCTTGCCCCGGGTGTGGATCCCGGTGGGGTCCTCGTGCTGCGAGAGGATCGTGCTCTGACGCTGGTGAACGCCTCCGATCGCGCGGTGTTGTACCGGATCCCCCTGGAGACCGCCGTGGGTCGCCCTGTTCGACGCGACCTCCCGGGTGGACTGCTCCTCACCGCACCCTTGGCCGGCCCGGCCCCGGTCTCCGTGGCCCCTGGAGTGCGCCCGCCCGTCGGACGTCTGCGCGCCGCCCTGACCCGCCTGTACGACCGTCTTCGGGGATTTCTCCGGGTATGACGAGGGTGCCCCCGATCGAGCGGGGGCACCCTCCTTCCCGAGGTGGGGCGGACGTGAGGCCCGTCGAGTGCAATTGCCAACTAAACCTGTAGGGAATGTGGTTTACTGGCGTGCATGGAAGCCGGCGCACCATCACACCTTCGGCCCTGGTGGCGGCCGTTCACCTTCGATGAGCGCTGTCGATGACAGGAGTCCCCGGATCACCACCGACAGCACGAGAAGGCGACAAGGACCATGACCATCAACGACATCGCCGCGCCCACGCCGCTCACCCTGGACCGCCTGTCCGGGTTGGCCGCGAAGGTCGCGGAGGAGGTCCGCCAGGGGCTCCACGAGATCCACTTCGACGCCGAGAATCGGTGGTCGGTCCGGCTGCACGCCGACGACTACACCGACGTCTGGCTCATCTCCTGGACCCCCGACCAGTCCACCCGACTGCACGACCACGCCGGTTCGCTGGGCGCGCTCACCGTCGTCACCGGCGAGCTGGTGGAGTACTACTGGGACGCCGGACCGCGTGAGCGCACCCTGGTCGAACCCGGGGGCGGTCGCTTCCCCCTCGGTCACGTGCACGACGTCGTCAACGCCTCCGACGGTCCGGCCGTGAGCGTCCACGCCTACTCGCCGCCGCTGACCGCCATGCACTACTACGAGATCACCGACCAGGGCTCGCTGCGGCGTACCAACAGCATCCTCACCACCGCGCCCGAGCCGGGTGTCCCCACCCTGGAGACCGTCCCCTCCGCGGAGGCCGCGACGGGGGAGGGGTGGCGATGAGCGGGCCTTCGGTCAGCGCCATCGAACGGCTCCTCGACCAAAAGCGCGCCCGCCTGGAGCGGCTCGACCCGTACCGGGCCCATGTCGCCCAGCGCGAGGGTGCCCTGCTGGTGGACACGCGTCCCGTCATCGATCGGGAGACCGAGGGGGAGATCCCCGGCGCCCTGGTGATCGACCGCAACGTCCTGGAGTGGCGGTTGGATCCCACCAGCCCCGACCGGGTGCCCGAAGCCGACTCCGCCGACCGCCGCATCGTGCTGTTCTGCAACGAGGGCTACGCCTCCAGTCTGGCCGCGGTCCAGCTCCAGGAGTTGGGGCTGGAGTACGCCACCGACCTGGACGGTGGTTTTCGCGCCTGGCGTGCCGCCGGCCTGCCGGTGACCGATCCACGCGGCTGACCCGCGCCTTTTCCCGAAGGCCCGCGACGGCGTGACCCGCGTCGTCGCGGGGTCCGGCTCGACCCACGCCCTCTAGCTATACTAAATAAGTAGGTTTAATCGAGTTGGGTCGACGCCTCCCCACCACCCCCGTCACCCCAGGGCGCATCGACGCCCGGAGATCGAGAAGGACATGAGCGAGACACCCTCCACCCCACACCCGAAAGCGCCCCCGCGCGGTCGGGGTTCCGACTCGGCGAGGACTGGGCCGCCACCATCACCGGCCTCGTCCTGCTCGGCCTGGCCCTGGTCGGCGTTCTAGGGTTGGCCGCCACCACCCGGTCAGTCCCCCCGCTCCGGCGCCGACGCCCGGGGGCCGCGATAGATGTACCCGACCTTGCGGACCGTGGCGATGCGTTCTCCGGCCGGCCCCAGCTTCCGGCGCAGTCGGTGGATGTGCACGTCGATGGTGCGCGAGTGCAGGTCCCGACTCACACCCCAGACCCGTTCGAGGAGTTCGGAGCGGGTGACCGCGCGGCCGGGGGCGGCGGTCAGGCAGTCCAGCAGCTCGTACTCCTGGTAGGTCAGGTCGATCTCTTGGCCTTGGACCCAGACCCGACGGGCGTTGCGGTCCAGCAACAGGACACCGTCGGTCGCCTCGGCGGTGGGATGCGCCCGGGGATGGGGTTCGTCCACGACGACCCCATAGACCAGCATGTACCGGCCGCTCTCGGGCAGGGGCAGGACGCCGAGCAGGGAGTGTTCCCCTTCGGGGACCGTGACCTTCGGGGGGTGGCCCTCGGGGGAGCGGACGGCGGTCAGGGGCGGCCGCGTGAGGGTGGAGCGACCGTTGGTTCCGGGTATGGCGGTGCGTGCGCTGAGCATGATTCCATGATGCGCCGTATTCCCCTTAATATCTACCTTATTAATAGGTAATCTCTGGGCTGTGGCCAAGGCCACGTTTCGGTCGGCGTTAATCGGATTATTCCTACCATATAGGTTGGATAGGGTCTGATCGGCTCGTAGGCGCACCAAAGGGGCGCCCGAGTACACCGCGTCCAGGTCCGTCCCGGCCTCGGCCACCCCCCGCGATCCTCCATCCCACGATCACGAAGGAGCGCACTCATGCGCACGACCTCGATCCTCATCGGCGCGGCCGCCCTGACTCTCGCGGTCGCGGCCTGCGGTGCCCCCAGTGAGCAGGCCGCCGAGTCCACCGAGGACGGCCAGGCACCGCTCCGGATCGGTGTCAACCCCGTTCCGCACGGTGACGTCCTCGCCTTCATCGACGAGAACCTCGCCGAGGAGGCCGGGCTGGACCTCGACATCGTGGAGATCGCCGACTACAACACGCCCAACGCCCAGTTGGTCGACGGCGACCTGGACGCGAACTACTTCCAGCACCGCTCGTTCCTGAACGAGTGGCTGGAGAACGGCCCCGAGGCCGACCTCACCTACATCACCGACGTGCACATCGAGCGCCTGGGGCTGTACTCCGAGAGCGTGGAGAGCATCGACGACCTGCCCGAGGGCGCCGAGGTCGCGGTTCCCAACGACCCGGCCAACCTCAACCGAGCCCTGGGCATTCTTGAGACCGAGGGTCTGATCACCGTCGACCCGGAGGCCGGTGAGACCGCCACGGAGAAGGACATCACCGACAACCCGAACGACCTGACGATCACGCCGCTGGAGGCCGCCCAGCTTCCGCGCTCGATCACCGACGTCGACGCCGCGGTCGTCAACGGCAACTACGCCATCGAGGCCGACCTCGCCGAGGAGTCCAACCTCCTGGCCTGGGAGCCCGAGGGTGACGACTACGTCGAGAAGTACGCCAACGGCCTGGTGGCCTTGGACGAGAACGTCGACGACGAGCGGGTCCAGCTGCTGGCCGAGCTGCTCCACGACGAGCAGGTCCTGGAGTACATCCAGCAGACCTGGCAGGGCGTCGTCCTGGCCGTCGACGCCGAGGGTCGGCCGGTCGAGTAACCGCGCGCCGTACGCCGTTCGGGGCGGTGGAGTCCTTCGACTCCACCGCCCTTTCGCGTGCCAGGGGCCGGATCCGAAGTGGCGCAGGTCACATGGGGGAATGGCGCCCTTCCTTCCCATTAATCCTACTCATTAAGTAGGATTTCCTTGTCCGGTCGACCCCACGACAGAAGAGGGCCCCATGAGCATGCGAACCTCCGCGCTTTCGACCGCCGCCGCGGCACTGGCGATCGGGCTGGTCGCGACCGGCTGCGGGGGCTCCGACGCCGACGCGGGCGGAGACGCCGACACCCTCACCCTCGGCTACTTTCCGAACGTCACCCACGCGCCCGCCCTGGTGGGTGTGGAGAACGGGACCTTCGACGAGGCGCTCGGCGACGTCGATCTGTCCACCCAGACCTTCAACGCCGGCCCGGACGCGATCAACGCGCTCTTCTCCGGCGAGATCGACGCGACCTTCATCGGTCCCAACCCGACGATCAACGGCTGGTCCCAGTCCGGCGGCACCGCGCTGCACGTCATAGCCGGCTCCACCTCCCAGGGTGCCGGTCTGGTGGTGCGCGAGGGCATCGACGACGTCGAGGACCTGCCCGGCCACACCATCTCCACGCCCCAGCTGGGCAACACCCAGGACGTGGCGTTGCGCTGGTTCGCCGAGGAGCAGGGGTGGGACATCGACACCGAGGGCGGTGGCGAGTTGTCCATCCTGCCGCAGGAGAACGCCGAGATCATCAACGCCTTCGAGCTCGGTGAGATCGACGGCGCGTGGGTGCCCGAGCCGCATCTGAGTCGGCTGATCCTGGAGCACGACGCCGAGTTGCTCGTCGACGAGAAGGACCTGTGGCCGGACACCGGCGGTGAGTTCGTCACCACCAACCTGATCGTCAACGCCGAATTCCTGGAGGAGAACCCCGATACCGTCCGGGACCTGCTGCGGGGCCACGTCGAGACGATCGACTGGATGAACGACAACTCCGAGGAGGCCCAGGAGGTGACCCTGGCCCACCTGGAGGCCCTCACCGGCGGAGACCTCTCCCCGGAGGTCGTCGCCTCCGCCTTCGACAACGTCTCGTTCACCGCCGACCCCATCTCTGCCTCGCTGCGAGGCGGAGCCGAGCACGCCGAGGCCGTCGGTCTGCTCGACCCGGTGGAGCTGGAGGGGATCTACTCGCTCGAAGCGCTCAACGAGATCCTCGCCGAGGAAGGACACGACGAGGTCGAGGGCTTCTAGCGCTTCCACAAAACCTACTTATTAAGTAGAGTTTTTCCGTGCCGCTTCAGACCTCGAACCCCCGACACGCGGGTCCGCCCGAACCCACCGAGAGCCGCCTCGGCCGCCCCGGTGGGCCTGGAAGGCGAAGGGAAACAATGAGCACCATCACCGAGACCCGCACCGACACCAACGCCGTGCGGATCGACGACATCTCCAAGGTGTTCGGGCGCGGCGGTGGCGCCGTCACCGCCATCGACGGGATGTCCGTCCAGGTAGAGGAGGGCGAGTTCCTGGCCATCCTGGGCGCCTCCGGATGCGGCAAGAGCACCCTGCTCTCCCTCGTCGCCGGACTGGAGGACCCCACCACCGGCAGCGTGGACGTGGGTGAACACCGTGTGGCCATGATGTTCCAGGAGTCCGCGCTCTTCCCCTGGCTCACCGTCGGCGCCAACATCGAGATCCCCATGAAGGTCAACAAGGTTCCCAAGGCCGAACGTCGCAAGCGTGTGGCCGAACTCCTGGACCTGGTGCGTCTGACCGGACTGGAGCGCAAGCGCCCGCACGAACTCTCCGGCGGCATGCGCCAGCGCGTGGCCCTGGCCCGAGCCCTGGCCCAGGACGCCGACGTCCTGCTCATGGACGAACCCTTCGGCGCGCTGGACGCCATGACCCGCGACATCCTCCACGACGAACTGGAACGGATCTGGCGGGAGAAGTCCCTGACCATCATGTTCGTCACCCACAACGTGCGTGAGGCGGTGCGCCTGGGCGACCGGGTCGTGCTGTTGTCCAGCCGTCCCGGGCGCGTCATCTCCGATTTCGAGGTGAAGGGTGAACGCCCCCGCCGCATCGACTCCGCCCTGATCGCCGAACAGGCCGCCGCCATCACCGACCGACTCCGTGAGGAGGTCTCACGCCATGCCTGAGACCCAGGACAGGGACACCGCCGTCCAAGGCCTGGACGCCCTCGAACTACAGCCCAAGCGTGGCAGCGACGAACGGAGCGTGGCCGAGACCGCGGGCAGGATCTGGGCGGCCACCTGGCCCAAGCTCGCCGCCGTCGCCTTGGTGCTGTTGGCCTGGCAGGCCGTGGTGTGGAGCGGCTGGCGTACCGAATGGGTCTTCCCCGGGCCCGACCGTGTCCTGCCCACCCTCTTCGGGGAGATCACCACCCCCGAGTTCTGGGAGGCCGTACGGGTCACCATGCGGCGGGCCTTCATCGGCTTCGCTCTGGCCCTGGCCGTGGGTGTGGTCGTCGGCCTGGCCGTGTCGCAGTTCAAGCCGTTGCGGGTGGCGATCGGCTCGCTCATCACCGGCCTGCAAACGATGCCGTCGATCGTGTGGTTCCCCTTCGCGATGCTGCTGTACGGCATCAGCGAGTCCGCGATCATGTTCGTGATCGTTCTGGGCGCGGCGCCCTCGATCGCGGGTGGTCTCACCTCGGGTATCGACTACGTGCAGCCGTCGCTGCTGCGCGCCGGCAAGGTCATGGGGTTGCGCGGGGCACAGCGGTACCGGCTGCTGATCATCCCCGCCGCGCTGCCGATGTTCGTCACCGGGCTCAAACAGGGCTGGGCGTTCGCCTGGCGCTCCCTGATGGCGGGAGAGCTGCTGGTGATCATCAACCAGCAGAACTCGATCGGGTGGGCGCTGAGTCAGGCGCGCCAGCTCAACGACGCCGAACGACTGCTCAGCTACATCATCATCGTGCTGGCGATCGGGATCCTCATCGACGTGTTCTTCAACTGGGCCGACCGTTCTCTGCGCCGCAGGTGGGGCATCACCCGGTAACGGGGCCGAAGGGGAAGGGGCCGCACTTCGCGTGCGCGGCCCCCTCTCCCGATCAGCCGTAGACGGCGTGGTACAGCTCCACGACCTCCTCGGCGGTGGGCACCCGCGGATTGTTCCCCGGCGAACCCGACGCCAACGCCTGCCGTGCCATCAACGGCGCCAGCTCCCACCAACGCTCGGCGTCGATCCCGTGGGCGCGCGGGGAGGGCACCCCCAACTCCTCGTTGAGCAGTCGCAGCTCCCACACCAGCGCCCCGGTGGCCTCACCGTCCGTGCTGCCCGGCGCGGCCATTCCCATCGCCCGTGCGCAGTCGGCGTAGCGCTCAGGCGCCGCGCTCACCGAGAACTCCGTGACCGTCGGCAACAGCATCGCGTTGGACAATCCGTGCGCCACCTTGAAGTGCGCGCCGATCGGTCGACTCATCCCGTGCACCAGGGCCACGCTGGAGTTGGAGAAGGCCATACCGGCCTGGGTCGCGCCCGCCATGACCGCCTCCCGGGCGGCCCGGTCCGCGGGGTCGGCGTACGCCGAGCGCAGGTGGGCGAAGAGCGTGCGCATCGCGTCCCGGGCCAGACCGTCCGAGATCGGGTTGGCCTTGGTGCTCACGTACGCCTCGATGGCGTGGGTCAAGGCGTCCACCCCGGTGTCGGCGGTCAGCCGGGCCGGCATCTCCAAGGTCAGTTCGAAGTCCACGAGTGCCGCCCGCGGCAGCATCGCCAGCCCCGCGCACAGCATCTTCTCGTCGGTCTCCGCGTCGGTGATGATGCTGTAGCGGGTCGACTCCGAACCCGTGCCCGCGGTGGTCGGGACCGCGATCACCGGAAGGGCGGGCGCGTCGGTGACCACCGGGGCCTTGTAGTCGCGCATACGGCCACCGTGCGAGCCGAGCAGGGCGACGGCCTTGGCGGTGTCGATGGGGCTACCGCCGCCCACCCCCACCAACGAGTCGAAATCGCCCTCCCGCAACGCCCGCACCCCCGCGTCCACCACCTCGGTGGTGGGGTCGGGCACGGTCTCGGTGAACACCCCCGGCGAGATCCCGGCCCGTTCCAGCCGGCTCAGGATCTCGTGGAAGAAGGGTCGGGAGGCGACGAAGGGGTCGGTCACCAACAGGGGACGGGACAGGCCGAATGAGTCCAGGACCTCGGCCAACTCGGATGAGGCCCCCGCACCCACGCGTAGAACACGGGGCAGGGCCAGGGAAGCGGACACGTCGAGTACCTCCGGGGGGTCGGGAGTACGGGCTTGGTACCCCGACCGAAAGCTCCGACGAGGCACGGATCAACGTCCCGGTACCTACCCTCTCGCCCCGTTCGATTCCTCCCGGACGCGGTCCGTTTCCGGACCGCGACCTCGCCTCGACCCGGGGCCGGGCACCGCTATGGCGCCCGGCCCCGGTGGTCCGTGTGGATCAGCCGCTCACCAGCGGGGTGTCCACCAGGTGTTCGGCCACGAACCACGCCTCCAGCTCGTTGGTGCGGATCACGTCCGAGACCAGCACGTCGTTGGTGCCGTCGTCACCCAACTCCTGCACGCGCGCGGCCGCGTCGTGGGCCTCCTCCAGGATGGTCTCGTGGGCCTCCAACAGACGGGAGAGCATCGCCGGGACCTCCTCGGCCCCGTTCGGTGGACGTGGGATCCTCGTGATCTCCGCGACGTGTCGGGGGTCGCCCACCGCCACACCGCCCAGGGTCTGGACGCGCTCGGCGACGGTGTCGATCAGCTCCAACTGCTCGTCGGCGTGCTTGTCCATGAGCAGGTGCAGTTGGTAGAAGGTCTGACCGCGCATCAACCAGTGGTGCTTCTTGTAGAGGTCGTGCAGGATGCGGGTGTCGCACAGGACCTGGTTGAGTCGCTGGCACGAGTACATCCGGGTGTCGTAGGACAACCCGACCGGAAGTTGGCGGACCGTCCCGAACTGCTGGATCTCCTCGCCCCGCTGATGGAGCCACGGCTGGCTGCTGCGCGGCTTGGGCGTGTTCGTACGCTGATCGGAGGTCGTCACGACCGATTCCCCCTTGCGAGTAGGTGGCGGAACGCGGTTGGACGCGTCCCGCCTGCCAGTCTCGGCCACCGACCGTTGTCACGGGAGAAACAGCACCCCATGGCAGGGCAAGACTTCACCCGGCCGGCCGGAACACGGTCTACCGGCCCGGGTCGAAGGTCACCGGCAGCGCGAACAGCCCGTGCATGATCATGCTCGGCCACCAGCGCAGCTCGGATTCGGGGACGGAGAGCCGTAGCCCGGGCAGACGGTCCAGGACCGCGCCCACCGCGACCCGCGCCTCCATCCGCGCCAGGCGAGCCCCGATGCAAAAGTGCGCCCCGTGCCCGAAGGCGAGGTGGGAGGAGCCACGTTCGAGGTCGAAGGTGTCGGGGTCCTCGTACTGTTGCGGGTCGCGCCCGGCGGCCAACAGCGACACCAGAACGGGTTCGCCCGCCTCCAGGCGCACCCCGCCCACGGTGGTGGGCCGGGCGGGGAAGCGCCAGGTCGCGTTCTGCAACGGGCTCTCCAGCCGCAACGATTCCTCGATCGCCGGGTCCAGCAGGGAACGGTCCTCGCGGACGCGTTCCAACCGGTCGGGATGGCGCAACAGGGTCAGCAGCATGTTGCCGATCAGCGCCACGGTCGTCTCGTGTCCGGCCACCAGCAACAGGAACGCGGTGGAGGTCACCTCGTCGCGAGTGAGGTCCCCGGCGCGGTGCGCCTGTACGAGGTCGTTGAGCAGGTCGTCGGTGGGCTCGGCCAGTCGGGCGTCCACCAACGACCCCAGGTAGGAGTCGAACCAGTCGGTCGTCGCGGCGATCGCCTCGACCTCTTCGTAGGACGAGGAATCGATCACCGCGGCCTGACGGTGGAACTCGGGCCGGTCCGCCTCGGGCACCCCGAGGATGTCGCAGATGATCGCGATCGGTAGCGGGTAGGCCAGGTCGCGCACCAGGTCGGGGTCGGGGGAGGCGACCAACGCGTCCAACAGCCGGGCGGTGACCCGTTCGGCGCTCTCCTCCAGTGCCCGCACGCGCCTGGGTGTGAAGGCGGCGCTCGCCGCCCGACGCAGCCGGGTGTGATCGGGGGCGTCCACGTTCACCATGCTGCGCCGCAGGCTGTCCCGGTGGTCGTAGGGCAGACCCAACCCGGCCTCGAACCAGGTCCGCTCACCCGCCAACGGGTCCTTGAGCATCTCGGGGTCGGCGAGCACGTCGCGGGCGTCACCGTAGCGGGTCACCACCCACGCCCACGCGCCGCCGGGCAGGTCCACCCGGTGTACCGGCCGGTTCTCGCGCAACCACCGGTAGGCGGGGTGCGGGTCGGCCTCGAACTCGGGGCCGTGCAGGGGCGGAGGGGTGGTGGTCATCGTGGGCCTTCCTCGGACGGGGGGCGGTATTGCCGCACGGTTCCTACCCATCCGTCCCGCCTTCCGCACCCGGGTTCCGGCCAGGGCACGGCGGGCTCAGGGCGCGATGGCGCAGGCCGTCTCCAACACGAATCGCGACCAGGGACGGTGCGGATCATGACCGGTCAGTTCACGGACCCGACGCAGTCGGTAGCGCAGGGTCTGGGCGTGCACGTGCAGCTCGTCGGCGGCGGTGGTGGCCGCCCCGGACCGGAAATAGGCGCCCAACGTCTCCAACAGGTGCCGGTGTTCGAGGTTGAGCAGTGGGCCCAGGACCGTGCGGCGCACCGTGGCCGGGGCGACGCCGCCACCGTTGAGCAGGGCGAGCACACAGGCGTCGGCCTCACGGAGCAGACCGTCGTCGCCCAGGGCGTGGGGTGGCGCGGTCTCCAGGGCGCCGTCCGCCAGCCGGTAGGCCGCCGACATGTCGCCGAGCGCGCGTGGCGCCAACGCGCATCCCCGTAGGCCCCGTTCCACCATCGCGGCGATCACGCGCGCGGCGTCCTGGGCCGCGACCAGCACCACCACCCGGCCCGAACGCGTGGTCACCAGCGGGTCCGCGCCGGTCACCTCCCGCAACAGGTCCAGGCCGGTCGCCACGGTCGCGCCCGACTCCCCGTCGGGTTCGACCACCACCAACGTCGCCGGGTCGGGTGGCCCGATGCCCAACGTGCGCGCCCGGTCGCGGATCGCGCCGGGGGAGGACTGGCGGCCGATGAGCAGGTCGTCGAGCAGGGCGCGGCGGGCCCGTTCCCGGTCGGCGTCGAGACGGTCGGCGGCCTCGACGTGGCCCTGGGACAGGCTCTCGGAGATCTGGTCGAGGGAGGTCAACCAGAGTTCGCCCAGAGCGAACACGTCGTCGGTGTCGAGCCGATCGCCCGCCCGCTCCCGGATGATCCGCACCGCGGCGGCCGAACCCACCCGGTGCGCGCGCACCACCGCGCCGATGGACCGGCCGTCGGCGGCGCGTGTCCGCCCGATGCCACGCAGCCGCTCCACGTCCTCCTCCGCAAGCCGGTCCGCGCCGCGCACCCACAGCTCCATCGAACGGGTGACCAACCACGACGTGATCGCCCGGACCTCCGCCAGCTGCGAGGTGTGCAGCGCCCGGTAGGCGGGCACCTGCGCGTACACCTCGGTGACGATCCGCTCGACCAGCGCGCCACGGTCCCGCCCGAGTTCCGCGCTGACCCGAAGCCGGTCCTCTTGTCCCATTCGTCCCCTCCCGGGTTCGGGCGGGCAGACTATCGCCCCCCGCGCGGGCGTGGCCGGGTTCGGACATCCGGGTGAAAAGCCCGGCCGACAGCGGCGCAGCCTCAGGTCCGCACCAGCGCCGACGTGGCAGTATGCGCACAGTGGTCGAACAGACCACGAATAGGGGAGCAAGAAGGACGACGTACACGGCGATCGGCCGGTCGGACCGACGGGGGATGAGGACGATGACGGTTCCCGCCATCACACTGAACAACGGGCTTCGCATGCCACAAATGGGCTTCGGCGTGTGGCAGGTACCCGACGACGCCGTGACCGCGGCGGTCATGGAAGCCTTGGCCGTCGGGTACCGCAGTATCGACACCGCGGCCTCCTACGGCAACGAGGCCGGTGTGGGGGAGGCACTGCGCCGTTCCGGGCTGGCGCGGGACGACGTCTTCGTCACCACCAAGGTCGCCAACCCCGACCACGGCTACGACCCCACCCTGCGCGCCTTCGACGCCAGCGCCGAACGTCTGGGGACGGACGTGGTCGATCTCTACCTCGTGCACTGGCCACAACCCGGGCACGACCGGTACGTGTCCACGTGGAAGGCGCTGGAACGCCTCTACTCCGAGGGCCGGGCACGTTCGATCGGGGTGTGCAATTTCAACCGCCCACACCTGGAACGTGTCCTGAGGGAGGGCGGGATCGCCCCCATGGTCAACCAGATCGAGTTGCACCCGCTACTGGCCCAGGCCGAACTGCGCGCCTTCGACGACGAGCACAACATCGTCACCGAGGCGTGGAGTCCCTTGGGCTCGGGACGGTTGTTGGACCATCCGCTCATCGTGGAGATCGCCCGGGAACTGGGACGGACCACCGCGCAGATCCTGCTGCGGTGGCACATCCAACTGGGCAACGTGGTCATCCCCAAGTCGGTCACGCCCGAGCGCATCCGCTCCAACTTCGAGGTGTTCGACTTCGAGTTGTCGCGGGAGGCGATGGAACGCATCGAGGGACTCGACGAGGGGCGTCGCTTCGGTCCCGACCCCGAGACCCTGGAGAGCTGAGGGGGTCGAGGTCAGCGCAGCTCGCGCACCTTGCGGGCGCCGGCCAGCATGGCCTCGGTTCCGTTGCGACGAGTCCGCGCGACGTATACGGCGCCACCGACGAAGATCGAGAGGAAGATCCCGACCACGACGATCAGGGCCAGGACGGACAGCACAGTAGAGATCATGCACTCATCGTAGCCGTACCCGATCGCACCAGCCATACCGCCATCAGGCACACGCCCAGGCCGGCCAGGGCGCCGGGGCCCACGGGGTCGCCGAACATCCACCAGGTCCACAACATCGTGGTGGGCGGGGTGAGGTAGAGCAGCGCCGAGACCCGGGCCACGCCGGTGCGCGCCAGGTTGACCCAGTACAACCCGTACCCGCCCAGGGTGGACAGCACCACCACCCAGAGCACCGCCGCCCAGAACCCCGGTTCCATGGGTGGGGCGAGGGTTCCGGTGACCGAGGCCAGACCCATGAACAGCACCGCGCTCACCGTGCACTGCACGGCCAACGCCTCGATCAGGTTCCCGCCGGGCCGGGTCCGACGCTCCACGAGGGTGGCCGTCACCAACGACAGCATCGCCCCCAACGGCAACAGGTAGGCCCACCAGGGGGCGGCTTGCGCGCCCAACAGGTCGGAGCCCACCGCCAACCCCACGCCGCCCAGTCCCACGGCCAGCCCCAGGACCTGCCGGCCGCGCACCGATTCGCCCAACAGGGGGATGGCCAGGGCCGTGGCCACCATCGGTTGCAGCGCGGCGACCAACGCGCTCGTACCGGCCGACACCCCGTGTTCGGCGGCGGCCACCACGCCGTACAGGAAACCGGCCTGCGCGAGTAGCCCGACGAGGGCGTGCAGGGCCAGGTCGCGACGGCGCACGCGCGAGCCCCGCCACAGGCACCAGGCGACCAACGCCGCGGCCACCAGGAGGAACCGCCAGGCCAGCAGGGTCGTGGAGGACGCGTACCGGGTGCCGAGCTCGGCTCCGACGAAACCCGAGCTCCACATCACCACCAACCCCACCGCGAGCAGCGGTGTGACCAGGTCGGTACGGCGGGAAGGGACGCGGGGCGCGGTAGTGGAGAGACTCATGCCATGGAGGTAAACACACCGGTCGGTATACTCGCCATGTAGTCGCCGGACCCGATCAGGGAGACGTCATGCACACCATCGAACAGCGCCCGCTCACACCCGCCGCCCGTCGGGTCCTGGAGGTCGCCTCCGAGCTCTTCTACAGCCGGGGCGTCAACGTCGTGGGCATGGAACTGATCGCCGAGGAGGCCGGGGTCACCAAGAAGACCATCTACGACCGCTTCGGCTCCAAGCAGCGCCTGGTCGTCGCCTACCTGCGCGCCCGCGACCTACGGTGGCGCGACTTCCTCACCTCACGGGTGGAGGCGCACGATCCGCCCATCGACCGGATCGTCGCCACCTTCGCCGCCTTGGACGAGTGGATGGACCGGGAGAACGAGCGCGGCTGCGCCATGGTCAACGCCTACGCCGAACTCTCCGACCCCGAACACCCCGGTCGCGCCGTGGCCCAAGAGCAGAAGCACTGGCTGCGGGACCTGTACCGGACCCTGGTCGCGCGGACCGGAGCCGGAGAGCCCGACGCCTTGGCCGACACCCTCGTCATGCTCCACGAAGGAGCGGTGGTCGCCCGCAACGTCACCGGGATCGCCGACGCCGCGCCCACCGCGAAGGAGGCCGCCCGGATCCTGCTCCGCGCACATGGGGCGGACGGCCCCGATCAGAGGTAACCCAGACGGGACAGCTCGTTGCGGGCCACCTCGTGCACGTCACCGTGGTCCCGGCGGGACAACCGCTCCTTCCACGAGCCCACCCCCGAGTCGTCGCTCAGCAGCTCGCCGGCCGACACCCGCGCCCCGGTGAACTCCCTCAGCTTCTCGGCGGTCTGCACCTCGCCGCCGCGCACGTCCTCGTACCGCAAAGTCAACAGTTGGTCTGGGCCGATCTCCCGGCGCAACCCGGCGGACATGCGCAACGCGCCCCGCCACCGCATCGCGCACTTGGTCGCCGTCGATCCCTCGGTGAACCGCTCCAGGTCCGACTCCTCGTCCAACCCGAAGAAGTGGTTGGGGAACTCGTGCTCCAACTTCATGAAACTGGGCTTGAGCCAGGCCAACGACAGCTCGTCCTCCAACATGTCCGCGACGACGTCACGGCCATCGCGGATGATCTGCACGAACAGGGCGTCGGAGAAGGCCGCGTGCAGGGCGCCGGCGCTGTAGAGCAGGTCGGGGCTGGCGTCGCCGTAACGGCGCACCCTGGAGCTGTGCTCACACGGCTCGGAGGCCGTGTTCGCGGGCACCCGGGCATACGGGCCCGGACACTTCGGGCAGGTCAGGGGGGTGAGCTGCCAGGCCTCCGCGTAGGCCTCCCGGAACAGGCTCGCGGTCGCCGAGGCCTTCTCCGAGGCGAGGGAGGGGCGTCTGGCCACCGCGTACACGGTGTTGAGCACCCCGGAGGAACCGGCTCCCACGTGGAAGCCGGGCGCGCGGGACAGGGCACGGGCGATCAGCGGAACCCCGGAGTGAGGGGCGCCCAGTACGAACACCGGGCGTTGGACCTTGGTCCCGTTGACCACGAGAATGTAGGACTGCTTCATGATTGTGTGCATTTTGGCACCCTTTGCCCCCCTCGTGCGCATCGGTGGGGCAATGCGACCACCCGCCCCACACGTACCCGAGAGTACGACGTCGGCTTCCGCCCGGGCCCGCGACTCGTGGCGGGCCGTGCGGAAGGGGGATCACGGGCGCTGTAAGAATGGAGTATGGCCTCGATGACCGACGACACCGCGAGCTTCGCCGACCCCGAGGGGTTCGAGCACGCCGCCGAACTCCTCGCGTCCGCGCGACGCATCACCGTCCTGACCGGCGCGGGGGTGTCCACCGACTCCGGAATCCCCGACTACCGCGGTCCCCAGGGGTTGTGGACCAACGATCCCGACGCCCAGGCGTTGTCGGACATCGACTGCTACATGGGCGACATCGACGTGCGCCGTGAGGTCTGGTCGTCGCGCCGCGCCCACAGCGTGTGGAAGGCCGAACCCAACGACGCGCACCGCGCCCTGGCCGACCTGTCCGCGTCGGGCAGGTTGCGCGCCCTCATCACCCAGAACATCGACGGCCTGCACCAGCGCGCGGGGGTCCCCGACGAGCAGGTCATCGAGGTGCACGGCACGATGCTCCGGGTGATGTGCATGGAATGCGGGCTGCGCACCCCCAGCCCCGCCGTGCTCGCCCGCCTGGACGAGGAGTCCGATCCCCGATGTGTGGAGTGCGGAGGGATCCAAAAGTCCGACACCATCTCCTTCGGCCAGCGATTGAACCCCGAGGTCATCGAGAGCGCCGCCGAGGCCGCCCGCGACTCCGACGTGTTCTTGGCCATCGGTACGTCCCTGACCGTGCACCCGGTCGCGGGGCTGTGCGACGTCGCCATGATGTCCCGCTCCGCCCTGTGCGTCATCAACGCCGAACCGACCCCCTACGACGACTACGCCGGCGCCGTGCTGCACGACCCCATCGGCCGGGTCGTCCCCGCCCTGGTCAAAAGGGCCCTGGCGGGCCAGGTGCGCTGACCACGGAGCGCCGGTCCGTCGAACGAACTCCTCAC
Source organism: Nocardiopsis sp. NPDC006832 (assembly GCF_040635885.1). Classification (NCBI taxonomy): domain Bacteria; kingdom Bacillati; phylum Actinomycetota; class Actinomycetes; order Streptosporangiales; family Nocardiopsidaceae; genus Nocardiopsis; species Nocardiopsis sp. NPDC006832. The sequence continues at coordinate 43,251 of NZ_JBEYLC010000008.1, forward strand.
CATCCGGAGGAACCCCACCACGCACCGGAAACGTCGGCGTCCTCCGCGGGTTCCTGCGATACCGGGGAAGACGGGTACGACACCGGGGGCAGTGGCGGGTACCGGAAGGTCCCCGCGGCGGGTGGGGCGGGGCTCGGCGCGTCGAATCCGTCCCGCTCCGCGTCCCTCTCCAGGAACCTGAAGATCTCACCGCGCAGTCGACGGAGCGACTCCATGACCTCCGGTGTCTCGGCGGAGCGGTTCCCCGCCTCCCGGAGGGCGTCCTGGGCCATCCGGGCCAGGGTCTGGCGCTGTTCACCGTGCCGGGGCTCGGGCCAGGAACGCAGGTCCTCCAAGGCCTGTCGCAGGACGGTCAGGGTGACCCCGCCGGCGTCGAAGGCGAGCAACCGCCGATAGCGGGTGAGCCGTTCGTCGACCTGCTCCGCGGAAAGACCGTCGAGCGGCTCCAGGCGCAGCCGCAACACGTCGTGGGCCACCTCCCAGACCCCCTCCTCCCCGGGGTCCTTGGCCACGAATCTCCCCAGTTCGTGGGAGACGTGCTTCAAGTAGGGGGAGAGGGTCAGCGCCAACCGGGAACCGGTTCCGTTGACCCGCAGCGTCAGGGAACGCAGGAATCGGTGCGCGACCGTTCCCGCCGGGATCTCGATCTCGTACGGATTGATGTAGGACGGGGCCGCGTGGGCTTCGTGGCGCAGTTCGAAACCCGTGCACTCGCCGAGGTTGACCGGGCCGCCCCTCTCGCGTTCCAGGACCGAGACGGGGTCCTGGCTCTCCCAGAACCCCAGGTGTCGGACCCGCACCGTCTCCAGGATCCCGAACCACTGTGAGGCGGGCAGTAGACGCCACAGACCCACCATGCGGCGCCAGGTCTGGCGTGGGTCCGGCACGTCGTGGTAGAGCTCCGTCAGCGGAACCGGCTCCTCGGTGAGCAGAACCAACAGGGTGATCAGGTTCGCCGTGTAGCACGCCTCCCGGGTGGCGATCGGCAGCCGCTTGGGTTCGTACTCGGCGAAGGAACGGTTGGGGGCGGGGAAGGGTGCCTCGCGGAACAGGTCGATCAACAGCTCCCGCAGGTCGTCTCCGAGCCCGGGATCCTCCCGCACACGGGCTTGGAGCATCTCGTCCAGGAAGGACACCACCTTGTCCCGTCCGGCGAAGGCGGCGAAGGAGGACAGGGCGTAGAGCTCGCCGTCGTCCAACCGGGACGCCCGGTTCCGTCGGCGCGTGGCCCGGCTCCGATCCTCGGCGAGTTCCTCCAGTACCGCCACCACCAGGCGGGCCACCAGGTACTCGCCGAAGGTCGCGTGCAGGAACTCGAAGGCGCTGCTGGTGCCCTCCGCGGTTTGGGCGCGGTCCTCGTGGACGAAGAAGAACCGGCCCAGCACCTGGTGGGCGGGGGCGATGGTGCCGTGCAGGCCCGTGTCCTCGGGGCGTTCGGCCGCCTCGGGCATCAGAACGGACAGGTCGTATTCCAACTCCTCGGCGCGCACGCTCTGCAGGCCGCGGGCGAACATCGCCATCGCGACGACCTCCAGACGGCGTAGCTCGTCCTCCACCGCCTCCTCGCGGGCCCGTCCGCCCAGGCGGGCGCGGTGCTTTTCCACCTCGCGTTTGGCGAACATCGTCAACAGGCGTTCGTACAGCTCGCCGTGGGAGAGCGTCTCCGAGTCCCGGCGCAGCGCGTTGCCGTGCGCGTCGTAGATGAGCAGCATCAACATCAACAGCGGCTGTTCCGCCAGCTCTCGGTAGTGGAGAAGGGACCGGGCCTCCAACGGCAGCAGGCCCTTGCGCTCGAACGCCTCGGCGTTGGCCTGGTTCCACACCCGCAAGAGCTGTTCGATCTGGCCGTCGTCGAAGGGCTCCAACCTGATGACCGTGGTCAGTGACGGAAACCGGGTCCGTTCGGTCACCAGGGTGCGGCTGGTGACCATCACGACCACCGGTTGCCCCAGTGCCTCCTGTTGTTGCTGGAACTCCTGGACGCGTTCCAGGTAGTCGGAGCGGTCCACGCCGGTGGCCTGGAGGAGTTCGTCGAACCCGTCCAGGATGATCACCGGCAGGGCGCCGTCGGCGTCGTCGGCCAGGTCCCGCCAGGAGATCGAGGTGTGCAGGTCGGCGTTGAGCCCTTCCTCGATCTGGGTGTGCAGGGGCGCGTTCGGGCTGACCGAGCGCAGCTCCACCCGGATGGGCAGGAAGTCCTCGGGGGGTAGCTGGGCGGCGAGCATCTCGGTGAACTTGGACTTGCCCGCGCCCGGATGCCCCAGGACCACCACCGGGTACTCGGTGGCGCGCGGATGCGTGATCAACGAGGCCACCAGGGTCTGGAGGTCGTCCTGGACGGGGAACTCCCGCCACCAGCGGTCGAGGGCGGGGGAGCTGCCGCTGTTGATCAGGGTGATGCGCCCGCGCGGGGGGATGTAGGCCTCGCGTAGCGAGGGCAGGGAAAGCCCGGAGGGGACCTCGTCCGACCGGAGCACGGGACGGTTGAGCACCGCCTGGTAGGAGGCGGAGAGCTCCCGTCGACGCCGCGAGACGGGGCGGTCCGAACCGATCCGGGTCAGCTGTTCGTGCAGGTCGGCCAGGCCGGTGCCGATCTCCCTCCGGTCGCGTTCGCGTTCGGACGTGTGCAGCCACATGGCGAACTCGGGGATGTCGGCCCCCAACCGCAGGATCCCCTCCTTGAACCGGGCCGAGGCATGGCGGGCCAGGGACCGTTGGAACCTCTCCTTCAGTGGGTGATCCGGGGTGAACCCGTTCCGTTCGGCCACGGCGAGTCCGAACACGAAGGACGTGAAGTCGCCCGTGGCGCCGGTCCGCTCCAGCGGCCAGTCGATCCCCGCGCGGCCCGACCCCGAGTGGGTGAAGGGGAACAGGACGCGGGTGCCCTGGCTCAGGTGCCGCCCCAACAGCGTGTACTGCTCCTCGGCGGTGATCTCCAGTTCGTCGATCCCGAACGGCAGGCCGACCTCCTCGAAGGCCTCCTCGGCCCCTTCGAAGAACGAGGTGATCACCAGGACCTGGTAGGCGGCCGAGATCTTCTCCGTTCGCGACATCCGGCTCTGGCCCTTGAGCTTGTCTCGGATGCCCTCCAGAGCCTTGCGTCCCTTGCCCACCAGCGCGCCGCGCACCCCGAACAGGTCCGGGACGCCTATCAGCCCCAACCCGCCGTCGGCGAGTTTCTCCGCCAGGTCCAGGACCTCGGAGTCGTTCTCGCCGAGGGTCCGAAGCGCGTCTTCGTAGCCGAGTCTTCTCGCCATAGCCGGGGGTGGCCTTTCCGGGTTCGAGGGGGTGGAACGCGGCGGACCCGGCGCCGGGGGAGGCACCGAGTCCGTGGGCTGGTTCGTGTTCGAGGGTGGAATTTGCGTGAGGGCTCCCAGGGGATGGGAGTGCCTAGGGCAGCCGCCAGTTCACCGGTTCGGCGCCTTGTTCGGCCAACAACGCGTTGGTCCTGCTGAACGGCCTGGAACCGAAGAAACCGTTGCGCGCCGACATCGGGCTGGGGTGGGCGGACTCCACGCAGGGGACCCCGGGCATCAGTGGCCGCAGGTTTCGGGCGTCGCGTCCCCACAGGATGGCCACGAGCGGCCGGCCGCGGTCGGCCAGGGCGCGGATGGCCTGTTCGGTGACGGCCTCCCAGCCCTTGCCTCGGTGCGAACCGGGGTTGCCCGGAGCCACGCTGAGCACACGGTTGAGCAGCAGGACGCCTTGCTCGGTCCAGGGGGTGAGGTCGCCGTTGGAGGGCATCGGCACGCCGAGGTCCTCGCCCATCTCCTTGTAGATGTTGCGCAGGCTCGCGGGCAGACGCACGTCGGGGGCGACGGAGAAACTGAGCCCCACGGCGTTGCCCGGGGTCGGATAGGGATCCTGACCCACGATGAGGACGCGTACCTCGTCGAAGGGCTGTTGGAAGGCGCGTAGGACGTGGTCGCCCGCGGGCAGATAGGTGCGCCCGGCGGCCACTTCCTGACGGAGGAAGTCGCCCATCGCGGCGATCTGTGGGGCGACCGGCTCCAGCGCCTTCGCCCAGCCGCTGTCCATGATCTCGTTCAGGTCCCTGGATGACATGGCCAGAACACTAGTGCCCACCACCGACACCCGCGTCCGATTCCGCCGATCGATGGTGGTTTTCGCACGATCGCCACGGAACCCTTGGGGCCTCGAAGGATCAGGGGGTGTGGGCGCGCCAGAGGGTGAGGTGGGTGCGAATGCCACGAGTGCTCTCGGCCTCTTCCCCGTGGACGCGGACGTGGTCGGCGAGCAGCGCCTCGTACTCGCGCACCGCCTCCGCCGGGCGGCCGTCGTAGCCCAGGTAGGCGGCGCGGTAGTGGCGGGCGCGCAGGGTCACCGGGGCGTCCGCGCCGCGCAGTCGGGCAAGGTCCGGGATCAGCGTGCCGAGCAGGTCCACCGCGCGGCCCGACTCGCCGGCCTCGCCCACCTCGAACCCCAGGTACAGGCGTGCGGTGAGCACCTTGGTCGAGTCGGGTCCACCGACCGCGACCAGGTCGGGTAGGAGCGCTTCCAGGGTGCGGGCGGCCAGGACGTGGTCGCCCGCCCGGCCCGCGTTGGTGGCCAGGTAGTAGCGGGCCGCCAGGGTCTCGGGGTGGCGCGTCCCGTAGACCCGGATCAGGTCGGGCAGGAGCGTCTCGAACCCGGTGACCGCCTCGCCGTGGTCGCCGCCCTTGCCGGTGGCGTACGCCTCCCGACGGCGGGCGCGCAGCGTGTCCGGGTGGTCGGCCCCGTACACCGCCCGCAGCAGCGGGATCAGGGTGCGCAGCTCCTCGGCGGCGGTGTCGAAGTCGCCCTCGTCGACACGGTCCCTGGCGGCGTCCACCAACTCCGTGAGCCGGATCGGGTGCGCGTCGCCGCTGATCTCCGGCTGTTGTCCCTGCTGTGCGCGGGGCGGGGTGGGCGCCGGCTTGGTGACCGGGATCGGAGTGGACCGGTACGGCAGGTGCGGGGCCAGACGGTCACGCACCTCCTCGGCCCCGGCCGGGCGTTGCTCGGGCTTCTTGGCGAGCATCTGCGTCACCAGTTCGGACAGCGCCGGCGGGATCTCCGGGCGCAGCGCGCAGGGTCGCCGGGGCTTCTGGTTCAGGTGCATGCGCAGCACCGTGAGCGGGCGGTCACTGTGGAACGGGGGCTCACCGGTCAGCATCTGGTACAGGATGGCGCCCAGCGAATACAGGTCCCCGGCCCGGTCCACACGGTCCCCGCGCACCTGCTCGGGGGGCATGTACAGCGGGGTACCGATCACCTGTCCCGTCCGGGTGATGCGGTCGTTCTGGGTCGCCGCGACCACCGCCGCGATACCGAAGTCCAGTACCTTCAGCCCGGGCCCGTCGGGGCCGTCCTCGATCACCATGAGGTTGCCCGGTTTGACGTCCCGGTGGACGATCCCGGCGGCGTGCGCCGCGCTCAACCCCGCCGCGGCCTGCGACACCAGCGACGCCGTCAGGTCGATCGGCATCGGGCCGTTGTCCTTGATCATCTCCGACAACGGACGTCCCGGCACCAGTTCCATCACCGTGAACACCACGCCCCCGGCGTCGTGACCGAAGTCGTGCAGGATCACCACGTTGGGATGTCCCGCCAGGCGTGCGGTCAGCCGTGCCTCGCGGCGGAATCGGGCCGCGACCTCGTCGGAGTCCGCGCGTCCGGGCTGGATCAGCTTCACCGCGACCGGTCGATCCAACAACTCGTCCACGGCCTGCCAGACCTGGCCCATCCCGCCCGCGCCCAGCTTGGACAGAAGGCGGTATCGGCCGCCCAGGACCCTCTCCTCAGGCACGCGTGACCCCCTGCGATCGGACTGAAAAACCCTCGCCCCTGACCGATGGCGGTCACGATGGCCTACGGGGCGTAAGCGTACAACCGCTCCCGATACGGTGTTCGAGGTGTCCGCGGGCACCTGAGGCCCGACTCGCACGTCGGACCGACGACGAACGCACCCGCGCGCCGAGCGTACGAGGGCGTTCCGTTCCGCCGAGATCGCTACTCCGCGCGCCAGCCGCCCTGGCGGTCCTCCAGGTTCAGCGCCGTGGTCACCAACGGCACGTGGCTGAAGGCCTGTGGGAAGTTGCCGACCTGCCGCCCCGAGCGCGGGTCCCACTCCTCGGCCAGCAGACCCACGTCGTTGCGCAAGGACAGCAACCGCTCGAACAACTGCCTGGCCTCGTCCTGGCGGCCGATGGACAGCAGCGCGTTGGCCATCCAGAAGCTGCACGCCAGGAAGGCGCCCTCGTCACCGGGCAGTTGGTCGGCGGAGTCCTCCAGGTCGGTGCGGTAACGCAGCACGAACCCGTCCACCATCAGGTCCTTTCGGACCGCGTCGATGGTGCCGATGACCCGGGGGTCGTCGTAGGGCAGGAACCCGACCTCGGGGATGAGCAGCAGGGCGGCGTCCAGCTCCTTGCTGCCGTAGTACTGGGTGAAGGTGTTGCGCTGCGGGTCGTAGCCGTATTCGCACACCTCGGCGTGGATGGTGTCGCGCAGCGCCGTCCATCGTTCGATGGGCCCTTCCTTGCCGAACTCCTCGATGCTGCGCACGGCGCGGTCGGCCGCCACCCACGCCATCACCTTGGAGTGCACGAAGTGCTGCCGTGGTCCACGTACCTCCCACAGGCCCTCGTCGGGTTCGTCCCAGCACCACTCCAGGTAGTTGACCAGGGACCTCTGCAACCCCCACAGGTGGTCGCCGCCACGGATCCCGGATCGTCTGGCCAGGTGCAGCACGTCCATGACCTCGCCGTACACGTCGAGCTGGTACTGGCCCACGGCGGCGTTGCCGATCCGTACCGGGCTGGAATCCTCATAGCCCGGCAGCCAGTCGGCCTCCCACTCGGTGAGCCGTCGTTCGCCCCGGATGCCGTACATGATCTGCATCAGCTGGGGTTCGCCCGCGACCGCGCGGACCAGCCACTCGCGCCAGGCCTGCGCCTCGTCCTTGTACCCGGAACGGATGAGGGCTTCCAACGTGATGGTGGCGTCGCGCAGCCAGCAGTACCGGTAGTCCCAGTTGCGGACCCCGCCGATGTCCTCGGGCAGGGAGGTGGTGGGCGCGGCGACGATACCGCCAGTGGGCTGGTAGGTGAGGGCCTTGAGCACGATGAGGGAACGCACCACCGCCTCCCGGTAGGGGCCCTCGTACCTGCACTGGCTGACCCACTGTTCCCAGAAGCGCTCGGTGCGCGAGAGCGCCTTCTCGGCGTCCAGGTGGTCGGACTCCTCGACCTGGGAGGGGTGCCAGGTCATCACGAAGGGGATCCGCTGGCCCTCGTTGACGGTGAAGGTGGCGTCGTGGGTGAAGTTGTGCCCCTTGAGGTGGACGGGGCTGCTGAGCCAGACGGCGTCGGGGCCGGCGATGGCGACCAGTTCGGAGCCGGTCCGGTGCACCCAGGGGACGACGTGCCCGTAGTCGAAGCGGATGCGCATCGCCGTGCTCATCTCCACCGTGCCGCGCACACCCTCCACGATTCGCACGATGTGCGGGGCGCCGCCGCGCGGTGGCATGAAGTCGATGACCCGTACCGTGCCGGTCTCGGTGTCCCATTCCTGTTCGAGGATGAGGGTGCCGCCCCGGTAGCGGCGCCGGTCGGCGTGGGTGGTGCCACCGGTGGGGCGCAGGCTCCACAGGCCGTTCTGTTCGTCGCCCAACAGGGCGGCGAAGCAGGCGGAGGAGTCGAAGTCGGGCAGACAGGCCCAGTCGATGGAACCGTCGCGACCGACCAGCACGGCTGTCTGCATGTCGCCGATCACTGCGTAGTCTTCAATCCGGCCGGGCACGCGGCACACCCCCATCACGTCGTCACGAGTATGCGGTAGGCGCTGATGTCCCCGACCGAACGAGGGGCATCGCGCCGTCGCGAATCGCGGTGCGCACGTCCGTGCGCACGCCCCCTCGGGGTTTCGTCGCCCGACCTCTCCATGGGTCGGGGCGCTGTTCGGGCCACAGTTCCCCCGGTCGTCCGTCGCCGCCTCACCCGGTTATGTGCCCAAGTGAGGGCAGCCGAAAAGAACGGTGGGAGAAAGTGTCGATCCCGACCCTCGCCGTTTACCGCGATCCCCATCTTCCACGCTCCACGGGGTCGTCGCCACCCTTGGGTGCACGTGCATATGCCGGTGCGCGGAAGTATGAGGTGGAATGGGGAGTTTTTCCGTGGAGAAGTTATGTCGTGGTGATCATCGAGGTGTCTGCTCCGGATTCCCCTCGCCGTGGGAGGTCGGCTCCGGCATTCGCATCATCGGCAGGAACACCTGTGCCAGTGGGCCGATGGCCACCATGAACACCACTGTGCCGATCCCCACGGTGCCGCCCAGCAGGAAACCGGCCAGCGCCACGGTCAGTTCGATGAGTGTGCGGGCCAGGCGAACGGAGAGCCCGCGCGCGGCCAACCCGGTCATGAGTCCGTCCCGGGGCCCGGGCCCCAGTCCCACCCCGATGTAGCAGCCGGTCCCCACCGCGCACACCAGTACGCCCCCCACCAGGAGCGTCACCCGCCAGAACATGAGGTCGGTGGTGGGCAGCAGCCACAGGGACAGGTCCGTGGAAAGCCCGATCACGACCACGTTGCTCAGCGTGCCGACCCCGGCCTTCTGGCGCAGCGGGATCCACAGCAGCATCAACAGCGCGCCGATGATCACGCTCCAGGTGCCGATCGTCAGCCCCGTCTGCAGGGACAGGCCCTGGTGCAGCACGTCCCAGGGCGTGGCGCCCAGGTCGGAGCGGATCAGCATGGCTCCGCTGAGCCCGAACAGGTACAGGCCCAGGTAGAGCTGGACCAGGCGGCGCAGACGCGGACGCGGCAGCGCGGGGGTGATCAGGATCCTGGACGCCAGGGTGCGGACCGTACTGGACACGGCCTTCCTTTCAAAGTCATCTCAAGCAAGTCATCCTGTCATTGGATGACAATCAACCAGGGGGAGCCACATCGGTATCGTGGACCAAGAAATCCCGGAAATGAAGAGCCAATCAGGACAAGTGGTCTGATTCAGACCCACCGAGGTGGACCCCTTTGGTAAAACCGCGCAGCGACCGTCCCGGAACCGGAGGCGGAACCCGACGGATCAACGGGCGTCTGCTCGCCCGTCTCATCGGCGAGGCGCCCGTCGAACGCCCCTACTACCTTGCCATCGCCCACGCCATCAGTGGCCTGGTCCTGGACGGTCGTGTGCCCACCCACACCCGCCTGCCGGCCGAACGCGACCTGGCCACCGCCCTGGGGCTGAGCCGCAACACCGTCACCGCCGCCTACGCCTGGCTGCGCGACAACGGCTACCTCGACAGCAGGCAGGGCGCCGGAAGCTGGACGGTCCTGCCCGACTCCGGAAGCCACGAACCCTCCACGTTCGCGCCGGCCACCGAGCACATCGACCTCGGGGTGGCCGCCCCGCCCGCCGTGGCGGGACTGCGCGAGGCCTCCTTCCACGCCTCGGAACAGCTCGCCGCGCACGTCGCCGGCATGGGCTACTACCCCTATGGGTTGCCCGAACTACGCCACGCCATCGCCCGTCGCTACGTCGAGCGCGGACTGCCCACCACACCCGAACAGATCTTCGTCACCAACGGCGCCCAACAGGGCATCACCCTGGCCATGGACCTACTGGTCCAGGAGGGCGACCAGGTGCTGCTGGAGTCGCCCACCTACCCGCATGGGCCGGACGCCGCACGCCGCAACGGGGCGCGCATCCGCACCACGGGGGTGACCCCGCAGGGATGGGACATGGAGTACCTGGTGGACGCGTTCCGCCAGTGGAAACCGGCCGTGGCGTACACGGTCGCCGACTTCCACAACCCCACCGGCGCGCTGATGGACGACGACGAACGAGGCGTCCTGGTCCGGGAGGCGCGTCGCGCCAACACCCACCTCATCGTCGACGAGTCCGCCGCGGAACTGGCCATCGACTCCGGTGACCTGCCCGCCCCGGTGGCCGCCCACGACATCGACGGGCGGGTGCTGACCGTGGGGTCGGTGGCCAAACTGTTCTGGGGTGGGCTGCGGGTGGGCTGGGTGCGCGCCACTCCACCGATGGTGACCCGGCTGATGCAGGTGCGCCAACGCTTCGACCTGGCCGGTTCGGTGCACGACCAGCTCACCGCCACCCACCTGCTCGCGGACGTGTTGCGCATCCGCGCCGAACGCAGTCGGGAGTTGCGCCGCAACCGGGACGCCCTCCTGCGCGCCCTGCGCGAGCGGCTGCCCGACTGGCGGCCGAGCGTGCCCGGGGGAGGACTCGTGCTGTGGGCGACGCTGCCACAGCCGGTGGCGAGCGCACTGTCCACCACCGCGATCCGGCACGGGGTCCACCCGGCGGCCGGGCCGGTCTTCGGCGCGGACGGGACCCTGGAGCGGTACCTGCGCCTGGCCTACACCCGCCCGCCTGAGGTCATGGTCGACGCGGTGGACCGCCTGGCCGCCGCCTACGCCGAGATCCTGGCCCACCCCGCCCAGCCGCGCGGTCGCCTGTACGTGTGAGGGCCGGCCCTTCAAAAGGTCGGATCGGTCAGGGACCGGACCCTTGCCGGGCACCGTCCCCATCGTGAACCGCCACACCCAGTTCCGTCAGCGCCCGCCACCCGACCCGTGCGACCTCGGCCTTCGGTACCGCGGCGAGCGTGATCGCCTTCACCAACCCGATCCCCCTCGCCCGTGCCTCCGTGGCCTCGTCGAGGCCGCCGTAGGCCCGGTAGGCCTCGCCCACGGCGTCGCGCCGCAGCAGCAACCACAGGAAACCCAGGTCCACCGCGGGGTCCCCTCGCGCGATGTCGGACCAGTCGATGATGCCGCCGAACCGGCCCTCGTCGGAGATCACGTTGAACGGGTGCAGGTCGGCGTGGATCCAGACCCGCGGGGCGTCGTCGGGCACCGCGAGCGCCCGCCCCCACAGTTCCTCCACGGCGCCCGGGTCCACCATCGGTCCCCGCCCCGCCCCCACCGAGGGCAGGGTCCGCAAAAACCTTCGGAGCACGGGATCCCGCTCGGCGAGCCGAATGCTCTGCTCGACATCGAACGGGGCGTCGGCGGGCGCGGGCCGGTGGATCTCGGCCAGGGCCCGACCCAGGTCCGGCGCCGCCGACGCCTCCAGGGGGTGTCGTGCCGCGTTCCGGCCGGGAAGCCAGGACGTGACGGCCCAATTCCAGGGGAACTCCTCACCCGGGACACCCGTTCGCACGATCCGCTGCGTGGGGAAGGTCCACCCTTCGCTCAGTTCCCTCACCCACCGGACCTCCACCGCCAACGAGGCGATCGCTTCCCGGTGACGCGGTAGTCGGACCGCGAGGTCCTCACCGAGTCGGAACACGGCCATGTCGAAGCCCTCGACAGGGTCGGTGATCTCGCGATCGGCCAGGTCCGGGTGCTGCTCGCGCAGCAGAGCGCGCACGACCTCCCGCGAGGTCGCCACCTCCGAGGGCGGTGGTGTGAGCGAGGGCATCGAGCGGCCGTACGATTCGTCGTGCCGTCCGGACTCCGACGTCGGCGGTGGGATGGTCATGCGCCTCGGCTCCTCGTTGTGGGATCAGTTCGTGAAGCGGTGGGCGAAGCGGATCACCTCGGCCAGGACCTCGTCGCGGTCGGTCTCGTTGAACACCTCGTGCCGGGCGCCGGGGAAGATCCGCGCGGTGAAGTCCTCACCGGCGAGCCTTTCGATCCCCACCCGAGTGTCGGAGACGGGGACCAGCGCGTCCTCGCTGCCGTGCACCCACAGCATGGGCAGCGAACCCACGGTCCCGGACGCGTTGCCGCGCTCCAGTTCGGTGAGCAGCGCCTCGACCGTGGTGCGCTTGAACGGACCATGCCAGACCAGTTCGTCGGCCAGGTAGGCCCGCCCCACCTCGGGGTCGCGGGACAGGACGGAGGGGTCGATGGGGTCGTCGGGGATCTCCGTGGCGGCGGCGAGCCGTTCGGCCGCGGTCCAACGGCCCAGGACCGGCCCGGACAGCACCAGTGCCTGCAACGACTCGGGGTACACCTGGGCGTAGCGGGCGGCGATCATGCCGCCCATGGAGTGGCCGATCAGCACCAAGGGGATCGTGCGGTAGGCGGTGCGCGCCTGGGTGACGACGCGGTGGACGTCCTCCACCACACCGGCGTAGTCGTCGATCAGGACGCGCTCGCCGGAGGACCGTCCGTGTCCGCGGTGGTCGGCGCCGTAGACCACCGCGCCGGCCGCGCACAGGTCCTCGGCGACCTGGTCGTAGCGGCCCAGGTGTTCGCCGTAGCCGTGCACCAGGACGGCCAGCCAGGTGGGTTCACCCGTCGTGGGCGCCCAGGCCCGTGCCGCCAGCTTCGCCGAACCGTCGGGCCCGCCCGCCAGGGCCCACTCGCGTGTACTGATCACCGTGTCCTGCCTCCTTGTCGCCGTGCGGCTCTGGGACGATCGAACCGTCGTCCTCGGTAGAGCATGGGGCATCGGGTACGGCGATGTCATCACCCGTGGTGCCGGTCCGGCCGCCGAGAGGACACATGAAGCGGTTCTTCGGAAACGTTCGGACAACGATTCGCGTTGTTCCTTGGGGTGAAGGTCCACACGTGGGCGGAGATCCTGGTGGTCACCGACGAAATGCGGCAAAAGGCGCGATTGAGACTACTCACCGTGAAAGTGGATCTTCTACGCTGTTGAGTGGGTATCCCTCGGGTGGGTGCAAATTGGCGTACCGCCTACTCGGCAATTCAGACTGGAGAGGGTGACCGCCTGTGCTGTCCGACTCCTATGGGCGCGTGGCGACCGACCTCAGGGTCTCGCTCACCGACCGCTGCAACCTCAGATGCACCTACTGCATGCCTCCTGAGGGCCTGGAGTGGCTGCCCAAACCGGAACTGCTCACCGACGAGGAACTCCTGCGACTGGTCCGTATCGGGACCACTCGTCTGGGCATCGACGAGGTCCGTTTCACCGGTGGCGAGCCCCTGCTGCGGCGCGGCCTGCCCGGCATCGTCGCCGGCACCACCGATCACGAGCCCCGCCCGCGCACCGCCCTGACCACCAACGGCATCGGGCTCGCCCGGATGGCCCCCGCGCTCGCCGAGGCCGGGCTGGACCGGGTCAACGTCTCCCTCGACACCCTCGACCCCGTCGTGTTCGAGAAGCTCGCCCGACGTCGTCGCCTGGACGACGTCCTGGAGGGGATGGCCGCCGCCGCGGACGCCGGCCTCACCCCCGTCAAGGTCAACACCGTGCTCATGCGCGACATCAACGACCACGAAGCGCCCGCCCTGCTGCGTTTTTGCATCGAACGCGGCTACGAACTGCGCTTCATCGAGCAGATGCCGCTGGACGCCCAACACGGCTGGCGGCGCGACAACATGATCACCGCCGACGAGATCCTTCAGCGGCTGGAGGCCGAGTTCGACCTCGAAGCCGCCGACGCCGACACCCGGGGCAGCGCCCCGGCCGAGCTGTTCCACGTACGAGGTGCGAACTTCCCCGATGGTCGCACCGCCACCGTCGGCGTCATCGGATCGGTGACCCGACCCTTCTGCGGGGCCTGTGACCGGGTGCGACTGACCGCCGACGGCCAGATCCGCAACTGCCTGTTCGCCCGCGAGGAGTCGGACCTGCGCACGCCCCTGCGCGAGGGCGCCACCGACGACGAGATCGCCCAACGCTGGAAGGCCGCCGTGGCGAGCAAGCTGCCCGGTCACGGCATCAACGACCCCAGCTTCCTGCAACCGGCCCGCCCGATGTCCGCGATCGGCGGCTGACCCGCCCGCCCCGACCGGCGACCGCGAATATTCGGTTGCCCGCGACCTCCCGTTCTGACTTGATGTCCCGGGGGCGCCGACCGGCGCCTCCGGGGCCGACACGAGAGGGAGGTGGCCCCATGTCCTACACCGAGGTTCCCGGCGAACGAGTGCCGATCCGTATGTGGGCCGACCCGAACGGGGTCGAGTCCGCCGCCATGGAGCAGCTGCGCAACGTCACCCGCATGCCCTGGACCCACGGCCTGGCCGTCATGCCCGACGTCCACTACGGCAAGGGCGCCACGGTGGGTTCGGTGATCGCGATGCGCGACGCCGTCAGCCCCGCCGCGGTCGGCGTCGACATCGGCTGCGGCATGACCGCGGTGCGCACCGGCCTGAGGGCCGGGCGCCTGCCCGACAACCTGCGTCCCCTGCGCTCGGCGCTGGAGGCGACCATCCCGGTCGGTTTCCACGCCCACGACGAGCCCGTCGACCCCGCCCGCGTTCCCGGCCTGCGCAGCTCCGGCTGGGACACCTTCTGGGCCGGATTCGACGACCTGGCCGAGGCCGTCCACCCCCGCAGCGAGCGCGCCCGCCGTCAGATGGGCACCCTGGGCGGCGGCAACCACTTCCTCGAAGTGTGTCTGGACGACGACCAGACCGTGTGGCTGGTCCTGCACTCGGGGTCGCGCAACATCGGCAAGGAACTCGCCGACCACCACATCGGCCGGGCCCAGACACTGCCGCACAACCAGGACCTGCCCGACCGGGACCTGGCGGTGTTCCTGTCCGGGACCCCGGAGATGGACGCCTACCGGCGCGACCTGTTCTGGGCCCAGGACTACGCGCGTCGGAACCGCGACGTCATGATGGGCCTGGCCTGCCGGGTCCTGGCCGACCAGGTCCCCGGCACCACCTTCGAGCAGTGGATCTCCTGCCACCACAACTACGTGGCCGAGGAGACCTACGACGGGGTGGACGTGCTCGTCACCCGAAAGGGCGCCATCCGCGCCGGTTCGGGCGAGTTCGGCATCATCCCGGGCAGCATGGCGACCGGGACCTACATCGTGAAGGGGCTGGGCAACCCGGCCTCGTTCAACTCCGCCTCCCACGGGGCGGGGCGTCGGATGAGCCGCAACAAGGCGCGCAAGACCTTCACCGAGGCCGACCTGGCCGAACAGACCAAGGGCGTGGAGTGCCGCAAGGACCGGGGCGTCGTGGACGAGATCCCCGCCGCCTACAAGGACCTCGAATCGGTGATCGAGGCCCAGACCGACCTCGTCCAGGTGGCCGCCCACCTGCGCCAGGTCGTCTGCGTCAAGGGCTGAACCGTAGGGCATGCTGGGGACGTGAGCGAGTACCTGGACGCGGTGATCCTGGCCGGGGGAGCGGCGACCCGCATGGGCGGGCTCGACAAACCCGGCCTGACCATCGCCGGACGCACCCTGTTGGAACACGTCGCCGCCACCGTGCGCGCGCACGACCCCGACGCCGGCGTCACCGTGGTCGGACCCGAACGGGACCGGCCACGGGCCGCCTACGTCCGCGAGGACCCGCCGGGCGCCGGCCCGGTGCCCGCCCTGCGTGCCGGTCTGTCTACCGTGCGCGCCCCCTGGTGCGCGCTGCTCGCCGCGGACCTGCCCTACCTGCGCCCCGACCACCTCGCCGCCCTGGCGCGTGCCGCGACCTCCACGAACGGTGCCGTGCTGGTGGACGCCTCGGGACGCGAACAGTGGCTCACCGGCCTGTGGCGCACCGACGTCCTGCGCGAGGCCCTGGCCGCCTACACACGGCGATCGCTCTATGGACTGCTCGGTCCCCTGGAACCCGCGCACGTTCCGCTGCCCGGAGCCCCGGACGCCTTCGACGTGGACACACCCGAGGCCCTCACCCGAGCACGCGCGGACCTGGAGAAGCCCACCGAGGGCTGAACCCGGTCCCGGCGCCGCGAAACCTCCTTGCGACCGGTGTCGTGGCACTGCCAAGGTGATCGCCATGCCCGAGGACATCCCCGAGAACGGCCCCGCCCGGCGTCTCCTGGCCGACGTCGTTCCCCTCACCGGGAGCGAGCGCATGCGTCGGCTCGCTCTCTACGCCCGGCAACACCGACACGGTCCACTGTTGGCCGAGACCGTGTCCGGTCTCGACGCTCTGGACGAGCCGGCTCTGGGCGCGCACCTGGCCTTGGCCGCGCGCGACCCCGCCCTCATCACGCGCTACCTGAACGGTGCGGACCAAGACCTGCGCCGCTCCGTACTGTGCCGGACACCGGGGATGGCTCTGCCGGATCAGACCTTCGAGGCACTGCTGGACGACGCCTCCCACCGGCTGCGCCGCACTCTCTACGTCGTCCTGTACCGGGACCACCGGACCACGGTCGCCGACCGGATCCTGCCCTTGGTCCGAGAACGCCACGGTGAGCGCGAGGCCGCCTCGCTGCTACCCGCCTGTTCCACCCCGACGGTGGACGCGCACCTGGACGAACTGGCCCACCGGGTCGAAGGCTGGTCCCGGTTCGCCCGACGCCATCCGGACCCGTTGCTGAGACGACTGGAACGTGAGAAGGACACGTCCCCGATCACGGGACTGATCTGGGCCCACCCCTGGTACCGCGTGGCCGAAGCCCTCGCCAAGACGAGCCCCGAACTCCTCGTTCCGTTCCTGCGCGAGCGCCTCGAACCGAACGCCCCCTCCACCCACTACGTCCAGGCCCACCGGCTCCTGCACGCGGAAGGTGACGCGCTGCACTACCCGGCCCGTTACCCGGCGTACGCGCGTGACCGTCGCGACGTGGGCGGTCTGATCAAGACCATGCACGACGCCGGCCCCCGGGCCCTGCCGATCCTGCGGGTCATGCGTTACGTGGACCGGGCGCCGATCATCGACCGGTTCGTCGCCGAGGGCGGCGGGGAACGCGCCACCCTGCTCCCCTACCTCGGCCTGTTGCCGGCGGACCGGACGGTGACCGAGGCCAGGCGGATCCTGGATTACCTGGAGAGCTTCCGGGCCGTGCACCCCGACCACACCCACCGGGACGTGGAAGCCCTCGCCCACCTGCCCTTCGAGGAGGCCGAACCCGCCCTGTCCCAGGCGGCCGGAGATCCGGACCCGGACCGCCGCGAACACGCCCTGTACTGGCTGGTCGTGGCCGCCGGACGCGATGGGGCCGGCGCCTTGGCCCGGGTGCTCACCACCCGAACGGCGCGGTCCGCCGCCGACCGCGACCAGGTACGACGCTCCCTGCCCCTGGCGCTGGGGGTGCTGCCCCCGACCGTGATGGCCCCCGAAACCCTGCCCGACCTGTACCGCCTGCTCGACGACGACCTCGCCGCGCCCGACACCACCCACGCCACCCGCTGGGCCTTGGGCCACCTTGCGCTGCGGGTCCTGCGCCACCCCCTGGCCCGGGACCGGACCGATCTGACCGAATGGGCGCTCACCGTCCTCGCGCGGCTGATCGAACGCCACGGCGGGGACGGTGTCACCGGGTACGGAAGAGGCGCCTACGAGCGCTGGCATCGTCGGCCCACGTTGGGTCGGAGGTGGACCCTCGCCGAGGTGCTCACCCCTGATCGGGCGCGGGACCTGTACGACCGGCTCGCGCCCGCGCTGGACCGTGCTCGGGCCCGGGGAGACCATGACGGCACCCTGGTCCTGGCCCGCGCCCTGGGGCATCACCTGTACGGGATCCCACCGTTGCTCGACCACGACCTGCGCGAGGTCGTGGTCGCGGACCCACCCGTCGCCAGGGCGTATGAGGCGGCGGTGCTCCACCTGCGCGGCACCCGTCCGGGAGAGCGCGCCGAACGGCTGTTCCGTGCCGCTCCCGCCACCGTCCTGATCGAGCCGGTCTGGGAACGCCTGGCCCGGCTGCGTTCCGACCTGGTGGTCGAGGCACTGAGGGAGGCCGCTCGCCTGAGGACGGGCGGTGGACGGCCGCCCCACCGGATCGTCGAGATCCACCGTGACCTGATCCGGACCTGGACGTCGGTCGAACACGCCCACGCGGCCGAGTACCTGCGGGGCGTGGTCGAGGACATGGTGGACCACGACCTGATCCCCGCGCGGGCGCTCGACGGACTGAGCGCCTTGCCCGGCGCCATGGACCACCTGCTGCCCTGGGTCGAGGCGGGCGCATGGACGAAGGAGCCCGCGCTGATCCGGACGGCGCGTTCCGATGACCCCGAACGCGCGCTCGGGGTGCTGTTGGAGCACGTCGACGAGGGCACCTCCTCCCGTGCGGTCGTGGCGGTGCTCGGCTCCTGCGCTCGGCGGGTCCGGTCCTCCACCCTGGTGGCGAGCCTGGGCGAGGTCCTGGCCCGACCGGGCAAGGTGAGCGTGCGCAAGACCGCCGCTCGGATCCTGGGCCTGGTGCGGCCGACCGGTGGCCTGGAACTCCTCGTGGACCTGCTCGATCAGGAGAATCCGCACCGTGACGTGCGCGCGGCCGTACTGGAGGCGCTCATCGCCGGAAGCGACCACCCGGGGGTCCTGCCCGCACTGGAGGAACGCGTCGCTACCTTCGACGACCCCGTGGCCAGGTCCACCCTGCTGGCGCACCCGCCCTTGGACGTACGTCCGGACCTGCGCGCCAGGGTGGCCCGGTTCATGGTGTCCCTTCCCGAGAGCGGCGACCCCGCCATCGACGAGAGCGTCGACGTGTGCGCCCGGATCTCGGGTTGGGCGCTGTGGGACGAGGCCCTCGCCGAGACCCTCATCGAGGACCTGAAGGACCTCTCCCGGTCCGACCAACGTGTGCTGCGCCTCTTCGAGGGGCTGCTCCGGGAAGACCGTTACCGGAAGCGGCTGCCCGCCGTCGTGGCGGAACTGGCGGACCTGTGCCCGCCTGTCGGCCGGGAGGTCCCCGTCCGAGGACCGGAGACCGATCGTCGCCCCTCCCTGCCGCACAGGGCGGTCGCCACCGCCCGGATACTCGCCGAGCGGATCCGGGGACGGGACGACCCGTACACCGCCGTACCCGGCCTGGACCACGCCGTGGAGCGGCTGGCCGCGCACCCGGGACTGCGCGCCGAGGCGCTGCTGCTACGCCTGGCCGACCTGCCCACCCTGACCTGGAACCGGAACCGGATCCTGCCAGCGGAGGTGTTCGAGGCCCGGGTCCGAGCCTGGGCCGACCTGGCCGCCCGCCACCCCG
Source organism: Nocardiopsis sp. NPDC006832 (assembly GCF_040635885.1). Taxonomy (NCBI): domain Bacteria; kingdom Bacillati; phylum Actinomycetota; class Actinomycetes; order Streptosporangiales; family Nocardiopsidaceae; genus Nocardiopsis; species Nocardiopsis sp. NPDC006832. The sequence continues at coordinate 62,085 of NZ_JBEYLC010000008.1, forward strand.
GTGACCGGTCGGCCACACCGGAGGCGGCGGTCGCGGACCTGCTCCCGAGCGGGATCGTCCACGGGGTGGGTCCCCGACACCTCGCCGTGCTGCTGCGTCACCTCGTCGCCCCGGCTCAGCGGGACCGTGGCGAGGCGGGCCGTCTGGTAGGTCTGGTCGCCGTCGCGCTCGCCGAACGGGAGGGCCGACGGCAGGACTGGAGCGATCCGTGGGCGCGGCTCATCGCCGACCTGGGCGCTTCACCTCACGAGGACGTCCGGGTGGCGGCTTGGCGGGCCGCGTCGTTGTGACACCCTCGCGCCGTGGCCGGCCCCGTGACCTGCGGGGCTTGCCTCGGCCCGGGGGAGTGGCCCATGATGTCCGCCATGACGATCAGGAAGGGCGGATGCCGCCCGGGCCGTTGAGCCCCACCACGCCGACGTTCGGGTCGGCCATCGAACTCCTTCACCACCTGAGCCCTCTCTCCAGGCCCGACCGCATGGCCCGGCTGGCCCGGTACGCCCTGGGACACTCGGGTACGCCCCACCTCACCGCGCTCCAGCGCGAGCTCGACGAACACGGGCACGGCCGCCTCGCCCTGCACATGGCCACGGCCGCCCGAGACCTCGACCTCATCGCCCCTCACCTCGCCGGACCCGACCCGGAACTGCGCCGTGCCGCCCTGCGTGCCGTGCGCACCCTCCCGGTCCCCGACGAGGCCGTCCGACCACTGCTCACCGACGCCTCGGCCGGACTCCGCCGAGCCCTGTACCGCACCCTGTTCACCGCCCGCCGGACCACCTTGGCCGACTCCCTCCTGGACCGGGTCCGCGCGGAGTTCGGTGACCAGGACGCGGCGGCGCTCCTACCGGCGTGTACCCCCGACACGGTCACCCGACGACTGCCCGACCTCGCCCACGCGGTCTCCTCCTGGCGTCGCCTGGCCCGGCGCCACCCCGACACCCTGGCCGACCATCTCGCCGAACGGATCACCGACGAGTTCACCTGGTGGCCCCACCGAAGGGCCTTGGCCGCGCTGGACGAGATCCGCCCCGGCCGGGTCCTGGGCATGCTGGAGAACTCGTCGCTGCGGAACCGGAACCTGCGGGTGCCACGCGCCCGCCGGTTGGATCGGACCGACACCCTCGACCCGCACCACGGCGCACCCCTGGGCCCACGGCTGAACCGGGAGCTGTGGCGCGCGATGCGCCGCAACCCCGGGACGGCCCGATGCGTGCTGCGGTCACTGCCCCCGGAACGGGCCGCGGAACGCATCGAACGGGCCATCGAACGCTTGGGCGATCGATCCCCCGAACCCCTGTTCCCGTTCCTGGACCTGCTGCCACCGGCCCGGGCCGAAGAGATCGCCCGCAACGCCCTGCGCCGCTTCGCGGTTTTCCAGCGCACCAACAGCCGGTGCCTGGACGCCCATCGGGACCTGGACGCGATCGTCCACCTGCCCTACGCGGAAGCGGCCCCGCTCCTGTCCGAGGCCGCCTCCGCCGGTGACCCGGAGCGAAGGGCGCGAGGGCTGGCCCGCCTGATGGAGGCCACCGCACGCACCGGTGACCCCGAACTGCTCGCCACCGTCCTGGGTGAGCGGGTCGACCGCCACGGCGCCGACCGTGATCCGGTGCGACGGGCCCTGCTGCGCTCCCTGGTCCCGATGGAACCGACCCTGTTGTCGCCGTGCCTGGACGCCTTGCATCGATTGGTCCGGGACACGCTCCGCTCACGCGACACCTCGGCGACCACCCGTCGGGCGTTGCGTGACCTGGTCGCCCGCCTGCTGCGTCACCCCCGGACCCGCCTCGATCCGGCCGTCCAGGACTGGGGAGTGGAGACCTACGCCCGGCTCGTCGAACGGTTCGGCGCGAGGGGATGGGGGGACCCCGATCGGGCGCGCCACAATCGTCCGTGGTGGGCACGGAACCCGCGGAGCGTCTGGTGGCGCGGGACCGAACCCGCCGGCCACCACCATGGTCCCGAACCGCGTCTGGACCAGATCCTGCCGCCCGGCGCGGAGACGATGCTCCTGGAGCGACTCGCTCCGGGCCTGCGAGCGCTCCGACGCCGTGACCCCGAAGCGCTCATCGCCCTGGCCGGTGAGCTCGGCCGTCGGGGCCGGGCCCTGGCACCGCACCTGCGGGAGATCGTGCTGGACGACCCCGCCCACGGCACCGCGGCGAGGGCCGCCGCCCTGTACCTGTCCGGACCTGAGCGGGCCGACCGGGCACTGGGATTGTTCGAGGGGGATCCGCGCACCGCTCGTGTCCCGCGGGTCTGGGAGACGCTGACCCTGCACCACGGCCCGGACACACTCGACCGGGCTCTGGACGCCGTCCTCGGCCACCCGGATTCCGAGGAACCCACCGATGGACCACGATCCGCCGACGGTTCTTCCTCGCACGAGTGGGAGAACCGGTGGCGCACCGCCGGGGACGACCCGGTATGGGTGCCGCGCGTGGAACGGGTCCTGGCACGGGACTGGCCCGAATCCCTCCGCGCACGTCTGACCACCCACCTGCGGGCGGTGGTCGTCGACCCCGTATCGACCGTCGAGGAGCGCGAGGCCGCGCTGCGTTCGCTGTGCGCGCTCCCCGGCGGCGAGGCGCACCTGGCCGTCCACCTGGCCGGCGACGACGTCCTGCTGCGCGAGGCCACGATGTCGGCCCTGGGCCGCTCCGCCGACCCCGCGGGCACCCTGGAACGGGTCATATCGAACGCCGATGGTCCGCGGTCCAGGGCCGCCGGGCCGGTGATGTCCCGCTGCGCCCGCTGGACACCGCCCTCCCGACTGGGGTCGTCGCTGGCGCGGGCGCTCGAAGGGCCGGTCAAGGTGACCGTCCGTAAGAGTGCGGCCCGGCTCCTGGCCGCCCACCGGCCCGAGGAGGCCGTGCCCTCCCTGACCCGGGTGCTGCGCCGCGAAGCCGAACATCGTGACGTGACGGCCGCCGTGGCCGCCGCGCTCCTACGGTGCGCCGACGACCCCCGTGCCTTGAGTGCCCTGGCCGAACGCGTGCCCGCCCTCGCCTCGGAGGAGATCCAGGTCGCTTTGCTGGGGGTCGACCCGGACCTGCTGGCCCCCGCCGTTCGCGCGCCGGCCGCTCGGATCTTGAACACCCTCCCCGCCCCCGAACGAGGTCATTGGCGAATGGCCGGCTGGTGGGCCCGGTGGGACCTATGGGGTGAGCAGACGATCGACGACGTCGTCGACGCCCTCTGCGACCTCGATCGTCCCTTAACGCGGTCGATGGCCGCGTTGCGCCGCCACCTGGACACGGGGCGCGGTGTGGACCGGATCGCGGAAGCCCTGGGACGCCTCCTGGACCAGGTTCCGCCGGCGGCACGGGGGATCCCACCGCGCCGGACCGGCCCGGAACGGTGGGAGAGCGCCCACCGGCGCGTCCAGGAACTGGCGGGGCTGATGAACACCCTGCTGGAACGCACCGACGCGGGACACATGATCGGGGAGGACCAACGGGACCGGTGCCTGGAGTTGCTCCGGGGCAGAGTCGAGTACCGGAGCGAGACGGTCCGTCTGCTCCAGACCGACCTGAACCGGCGGCTACGGGAACAGGACGACCCGTCCGCCGCGACCGTGGTCGACCACCTGTCCGACGTCGCCGGGGTGCTCGCCCTCGGAGGGGTCGCCGGTCCCCGACACATGGATCGCCACGTCGACGGGATCGTTCCACGGTACGGAAACGGCGGGTTGCCGAACGAGACGTCGGCCGCTGTGGTGCGCGGTCTCCTGGCCGTGGCCGCCGCCGACCCGGGGGAGCATGGGCGGGTCGTGGGAGCCCTGGCGTTGGTGATGGTCGAGCGCTGTGGCGGGGAGACGGGTTGGGCGGATCCCTGGCCGGAACTGCTCACGGCGGTCGGGGCGGTCGGCCACGAGGACCTGCTGCTGCACGCTTGGCACCTGGCCATGGGCTGAGGACGGGGCGTCCGGGCATCACCGCGACGGTGGTCGGACGCCTCCCCTCAGAGGCCCGTGTCAGCCCTCGAACTCGTCCATGGGGACGGTCTCGCGCAGGAAACCGCGCATGTCCAGGAAGTTCGCCAGGTAGTCGCGGTGCTCGTCGCAGGCCACCCACACCTTGCGACGGTCGGGGGTGTGCAGCTTGGGGTTGTTCCACACCAGGGCCCAGTCGGCGGGGGCACGGCAGCCCTTCCGAGAGCAGTGTGCGTCCTTCGTGGTGTCACCCAATGCCGAACCCCAGGAGATCAAGCGGAACCGATGGTCAAGCCACGGCCACGGGCGGGTGGCCACCCGCCCGGGTGTGGACAAAAAGCGACGCCGGGTGGTTACGGGGGCAAACCACCCGGCGTCACATGCGATGTTCCAACGGGGGCTCGGAACATCGCCGCGCGCTCCGACGGGGGACCGAAGCGCTACAACCCAATGTACACCGCCGCCCCCCGGGGTACGTCAAGAGTCAGTTACGACGTTGTCTCGGGAAAGTCCCGTCGACGTAGGGTCTTCAGTCCCAGGTCAGGACTAATCTGACACTTCGCCCCCACTTGTGTCCCTGTGTTCCCCCGAGTCCACCGTGGCACTCGGGTCAATCCGGTCCCACGCGGGACCAAGGCCCCCGGAAAAGGTCGGCAAAGGTCGAGGATCCCCGGTTTCGGAAGGGGATCCGGGACGAATCGGTCATCTCTCACGGCCACGTGTGACCGTGGGGGATCGGGGGGACGCAGGGAACGGGGGCCGCGTCCGCGCCGCCCCCGCAACCGACTACGCAGGGGGTCCACCGATGACCGACCACACCTACCGCGTCACCGAGATCGTCGGCACTTCGCCGGACGGGATCGACCAGGCCATCCGCAACGGCGTCCAACGGGCCTCGGCGACGCTGCGCGGGCTCGACTGGTTCGAGGTCACCCAGGTCCGCGGGCACATCGAGGACGGCCAGGTCGCCCACTTCCAGGTGGGCCTCAAACTCGGTTTCCGGCTGGAGGACTGAACCGGCCCGGACCGGGCCGACGGGAAGGGCTCGCGACCACCGCTACGACCCGAGATCGGTTCGAGCCCTTCCCGGTGAGGGTCAGGCCTCGTCGGGGTCCGGGCCGCGCAGCACGTCCACGTGCACGTGGTCCAGGTGGCGCAGGATCTCGTTGTCGGGGTCGGCCTCGTAGTGGCGCCACCCCAACGACGGGTAGCGGGTGCTCCAGATCTTGTCGTCGAAGATGATCACGTCGACCTGGAAGTCGGGGGCGTGCGCGATGAGCCAGTGCGCCATCAACCACCCTTGGCGGCGGTTGTCCTCGGTGACCGGCCGGTAGAAGATGTCGAGCGCGCGGCCCTCGTAGTGCGCCGACCCCTCACCGTGCCCGGAGTCGTAACCACCGGCCACGTAACCGCCGATGCTGGTGTCGGAGAAGTGCTCCTCCACGCCCGCCTTGAGGGTCTCGGTGCGCGGGGTCATACCGGAGGGCCTCTCCTCCTCGAACTCGACCTCCTCGCCACCGTAACGGCAGGTCAGTGAGGGGCCGGCGTCATCTTCCGGGCCCTCGACGAGCACCCGCATCACCTCGTCCGGGATGTCCTCCACGTCGGGCTGTTCGACCGGGGCGTCGTCGCCCTGGGCGATGACCGCCGCCGCCGTGGTGGCCCGTTGCGCCTGCTCGCGGTCGAGCCGGACCTGGTCGTCGCCGACCCAGACCGAACAGTCCGTTCCCCACGGAGTCGAGACGGGAAAGACCTTCTCCTGGTTGTGCACCACCCACCGGGCGCCGAGGACCGCGACCACGGCGAGCGCGGCCAGGATCGCCGTCGACAGGATCACCCCGTGCCAGCGGCGTCCGGGTGCGGCGGCTCTGTGCGTCATGGACTCTGCCCCTCCACGCCGAGGGCGGGCGACCGGGCGGTCGCCTTCTCGTCCCTGGCGCACGTGTCTGGTGGCCTCGAAGAAGAGGCACTTCGTTTATTGGACACAGTGGCCATTCGAGTCATTCCCGACTGTGGCCTGAATCAAAGTCGGCGGCCCGGGTGAAACCGCCCATGATCACGGCCCCGACCGATCACAGCACCGACCACAGGACGAAGACCCCACCCAGGACGAGGGTGAGGGCCCAGATCCGGTCCATGGTCACACCCTTCCAGCGCAGGGCGTGCACCCCCAGGAAGTCGTAGGCGATGAGCGCCGCCACCCCCGCGGCCGCGAACATGGCCAGGGTGTGCACCCCGGTCGCCGCCAACCCGAGCAGAGTGGCGTCCCACAGGCTCCAGGAACCCTCGACCACCTCCGCCGCGCCGGCCGTCCCGGTCTCGGCCGTGGCCGATCCCGGATCCACCGGTCCGCCTCCCTCCGCCGCCGACATCGCACCGTGCCCGCCATGATCGCCGTGACCACCACCGTCCACGTGGGTGTGCGAGAGCCCGCCCGCCAACACCGGCATCAGCATCAGACCCGCGCCGTGCGCCGAGGCCATCAGGAACGACCAGGCGGTCAGCTGCCACAGCGGAAGCCGCACCTGCCGCCAGTGGAAGTGCCGCCGGGAGAGCAGCATCACCAACCCCACGAGCACGATCACCGCGCCGCCCAGCACCGGGAACAGCACCGAGGCCGTCACCGAACCGGTCACCGTGATCGCCACCGCGGCCACCGCCACACTGCCGGCGTGGCCCACCGCGATCGCCGGCAACGCGCGTAGCACTTGGGCGCGCCCGCCCTCCTGGAGGCCACGGCCGACCGCGAGCAACCAACCCATGCCGGGGTGCAGTCCGTGGAAGGCGCCGAGGGCTACGAGGGTCCAAAGCTGCGCTGCGGTCACGGGGCCAGAGTCACACGCGGTCGAGGCGGTGGCAACGCTCGGTGCGGGACCGGCCGGGACCGGCCACCGCACCGAAGCGGGTTTGGGGCCTCACATCAGGGGCACAGCGCGTCGAGGTCGCTTGCCTCCGCGCCGACCTGGCGCCCCGGGTCGGCCGGAGACTCCTCGTCCAGACCGGTGTAGTCCTGCCACTCGGTCCGCTCCTCCGCGGACTCCTGCCCCGATTCCTCCTCGTCGGAGGCCTCTTCAGAGGGCTCCTCTGAGGACTCGTCCGGCAGCTCGTCGCCCTCGGCACTGCTGTCGATGGCCTCCTGGACCAGATCCTGGATCTCCTCCCAGTCCGGAGCGGCGGTGTTGACCTGGGGTGGGGAGAGCTGGAAGGTGCTCATGGAACCCTCGTCGGTGACCAGGTCGGCCAGCTCGATGAAGGCCGGCACCTTGGACTGGGGGATGTCGGTGGTCAGGGTCCGCTTGGTGGCCCCGGCCAGGCGCCGGTAGCTGGTGAGGACCGTGGAGGGCTCCACCTGCTCGGCGACGTACTTGATCAGACAGCCCTGGCGGCCCATCCGCCCGTAGTCGTCGCTGTTGACCCGGGACCGGCCGTACCAGAGGGCGTCGTGTCCGTTCAGCCGCCGCAGACCCGGCTCCAGCACACCGCCGTGCACGCCATAGGGGATGGGCTCGTCGATGCGCACCTGGATGCCGCCCACGGCGTCGATCAGGTCCCGAAAGCCCATCATGTCGACCATGGCGTAGTAGTCCACGTCCAGGTCCAGGTTGTGCGCGATCACCTTCTTGAGGGTGTCCGCGGCCGGGTCCGGGGCGATGGGGTTCATCGCGAGCTCCTCGGGCTCCTCGGCGATCGTCTGGTAGACGTCGTTGAGCAGCAGGTCGAACCCGTAGGGCTCGGGGTAGCGCTCGGCCAAGGCGCTGTCCTCGGGGAAGTGGACGTCCTCCAGGTTGCGCGGCATGCCCACGAGCACGGTGTCACCTGTGTCGGTGTCCACGCTCGCCACCATCATCGTGTCGGTGCGCGTGCCGTAGCGGTTGTCGCCCGAGTCCGCGCCGATCAGCAGCACGTTGAGCCGCTCGGCCCCGTACCAGGGGTCGGCCGCGTCGTGTGGGGGCAGGTCCTCGCGTTCGGGCGTGCCGAACACCGACCCCAACGTCTCGTAGGCGGTGTACCCGGCGTGCAGCGCCCACGCGGAGGGCACGGCCACGGTCAGGCACAGCAGCAGCACGGTCATGGCGCCGATCATCCGCAGGCCCCGCCCCTTGCCCTCGGGGCGGGTGATCACCCAGGAGTGGACGATCACGCTCATCCACACGACGGCGACGACGAACACCGCGCCCATCGCGCCCAACAACCACATGTCCTGTACGGCCATCCCGGCCAGCACCGTCATGGCGCCGGACTCGTGCGCGCCCAATCGGTAGGCCCACAGTCCCAGGGCGACGATCCCCAGGAGGTAGAGGCCCAGGATCAGGGCGCCCGCCTTGCGTCGCCCCATGCGCAGATGAGCCGCTCCGGGGAAGGGAACCGACACGGCGGTCCACAGCAGCGCCCCACCCGTGCTCGGGCGCCCGCTCCTGGGCTCGGGTGCCTCATCTGGCCGCTCGTCCTCCGCTGCCACCGGCATTCCTCTCACACCAAGGGGCGATCGGGTCCGCCCCGTACTGGTTCATGTGCCCACACCGCGATTCCGGGTGGCGGCCACCTTCGGTTGTGCCTCTTACGGGTTTTACGCCCGTGAACGTCCCCACGGTTCCGACCGCTCACGCCGAAGTCACCGTGCCGGGATCCCATGGTCCCGTGCGTTCTGGGGGCCTTACCCGGGCCCGCCCGTTCAGTGTGGCGCTTTGCGGAGGTTGTATGCACTGCGTACCCGTCTCAAGGGATGTTCTATACAAGTCTGTTATGTGGTCGAGAGGTATCCGATGGGGTTTTGGCAACCCGGCTCGGGCCGGTCAAAGGGGTGAATGAGCCGATTTCTTTGGCGATCCGTAGTACGAGAGGCTCCACAACTGCGATGATCTGGCCGGAGGAGGGGGCGTCGTTCGGGGGAACGGACGACGACATGGGAACGAAAGGCAGGCATCGTGCTCGATGCGGTTGACGCGGCGCTCATGCGCGCGTTGCAGGGGGACGGCAGAGCGACCTTCCAGGCACTGGCCGACGGCGTCGGTCTGTCACGGACCGCGGTGCGCGCTCGCGTGCGGCAACTCGTCCAGTCAGGGGCGATCCGGATCGTCGGCGTATTGCACGCCGGTGTGGTGGGCATGGAGGTCTTGGGCCACGTGTCCTTCCGGATCGGTGGACCGGTCGAACCGGTCCTGGAGGCCCTGGAGGAACGGGAGGCGGTGACCTTCGCGGCGCAGACCGCGGGGCGCTTTCCCGCGGTGGCGCAGGTGCGCGTGGCCGATGACGCCGCGCTCACCAAGGAGATGGCCCACCTGCGCTCGCTGCCGGGTGTGGAGGGCGCGGAGGTCTTCCGGGCCAACGCGGTGTACAAGGACGCCCACAGCAGTGTGAGGGAGCTCCACGACGTCGAACTGGACGCGCTGGACTGGCGACTGGTCCGCAGACTCCTCAAGGACGGCAGGGCTTCGTACGCGGACCTGGCGCGCCAGGTGGGGCTGTCCCAGGCGGCGGCCCGCTCCCGGGTGGTGCGTCTGCTCGAATCCGGGGTGGTGCACGTGACCGCCCTGGTCGATCCCACGGCGGCGGGCTCCAACGAACAGCTCGGATTCGGTCTGCACTGTCGGGGTGACGCCGACGCGCTGGGCAGTGCCCTGGCCAACATGGCCAGGGTCTCCTTCCTGGCCAGCGGGTTCGGGCGCTACGACGTGGTCGGCAGGCTCACCGCCCCCGACCGTTGCCGTCTGGTGGAGGCACTGGAGACCATCCGCTCCACCATGGGTGTCGGTCACGTGGAGACCTGGGAGCACCTGCGGGTGCGCAAGGAACGTCGCGGCGGTGAACGCCCGGAGGCCTGGATCCCGAGCTGAGACGCCCGCCCCCGACCCTTCCGGTGCCGGTCCCGGTCGGCCACCGTGTTCGACCATGGCCCAGGATGGAGCCATGGTGACAGGTGGTCCGGCGGTGCCGGAGGGAACAGGGACACTGCGACTGCGTTCGTACACGTACGCGGGGAACCGGTACGCGGTGATGGGGGTGATCAACCGGACCCCCGACTCCTTCTACGATCAGGGCGCGACCTACGCCCTGGAGGCCGCGTTGGCCTCCGCTGACCACGCCGTGGCGGCGGGGGTGGACGTCATCGACGTGGGCGGGGTCAAGGCCGGTTACGGCGCCCCCGTGGACGAGGACGAGGAGATTCGTCGCACGGTCCCGTTCGTACGTGAGTTGCGCGAGCGCCACCCCGACGTGGTGATCTCCGTGGACACCTGGCGCGCGCGGGTGGGACGCGCGTGCGCGGAGGCCGGCGCGGACATGATCAACGACACCTGGGCCGGGGCCGACCCCGACCTGGCGCGGGTGGCCGCGGAGTACGGCACCGGGCTGGTGTGCAGCCACAGTGGTGGCCTGGCCCCGCGCACCGACCCGCACCGGGTCCACTACGACGACGTCGTCGCGGACGTGATCTCCGGCGTGTGCGCCCTGGCCGAACGAGCGGTCTCCCTGGGTGTGCGGTCCGACGGGGTGATGATCGACCCCACGCACGACTTCGGCAAGAACACCTATCAGTCGTTGGAGCTCACCCGACGGTTGGGCGAACTCGCCGCGACCGGCTGGCCGGTCCTGGTGGCGGTCTCCAACAAGGACTTCGTGGGGGAGACCCTGGGGGTCGGTCTGACCGATCGTGGAGAGGGCACGCTCGCCACGTTGGCGGTCTCGGCGCTGGAGGGCGCCCGGGTGTTCCGGGTGCACGACGTGGCGGCGGCGCGGACGGCCCTGGACACGGTGGCCGCCGTCGGTGCGACGGGTGGTGCGACCGTGTGAGAACCGGTAATGGTTCCGGCCATCCGTGTAACCACCGGTAACATTTTTACGTGTTTCCCGCCCGTATGGCTTGCGTCACGCTTAAGTTACCCGTGAGTATGGAGGAGGCCGGTTCGAGCCGGCCGCACCGGGCGCGGGTGTAATGGAGGCTGACATGGCGCTTGCGAAGACGTTGACGGCTGTGGGGACGGTGGCACTGGCCCGAAGCGGAGGCCGACCGTTCGGTACCCACCTCTTCTCCGTCTGGCCGGGAGCCGCGTTCGCCGCGACCGCCTTCCCGGTCCGCTGCGCCCCAGGGGACAACCTCGCGCTACACGTGGCCGTCGCCCAGGCCCCACCCGGTTCCGCGCTCATCGTGGACGTCTCGGGTGAACCCGAGTACGGCTACGTGGACGAGATCCTCGCCGTGGCCGCCCGTACCAAGGGCATCGTCGGGATCGTCCTTGAGGGATGCGTGCGCGACGTCGCCGCCATCGCCCACTGCGAACTCCCCGTCTTCGGCACCGGTGTCTCGGTCCGCGAGGCCGGGCACGACGCCGGTGGTTCGGTGGGCCGCCAGATCACCATGGAGGCCACCGGCCCCGTACCGCTGTCGGTCCGCCGCGGAGACTGGATCGTCGCCGACGACGACGGGGTGGTCTGCCTGCCGCGCGGCCAGGTCAGCGCCATCATCGCCGACACCATGAGCAGCATCTCCCGCGAACGCGAGATCATCGACGCCGTGAGCGAGGGGGCGAGCACCTTGGACCTGCTCGGCCTGGATCCCTCGCGGGTCACCGGATGGGAAGAGGCCCCCGACCCGCCGACCGACCTCACCACCCGCCGCGGCCGCCCCCGCGCGCTCAACCCGCGGATGCGGTCGCGTCGCGGCTCCTTCTCGGCGGTCACCGACGTCTACGGCGGGGACCACTGAGAAGACGGTGCGGTGTCAGTCCTCGGTGAGGGACAGCAACTCGTCGAGGTAACAGGTGGCCTCACGGGCGGCCCGGATCGGATCCGCGTCGCGAACGGCCTCGGTCAGCTTGCTGTGGTCTATCCCCTCGGTGGCGGAGGAGGGTTGCTCGGCGGCCTCGTCGCTCTGTTCGTAGGCGGTGTGGGCGATGCTCGCGTAGACCACCTGGGCGATGTCGTCGTACAGGTCGATGAGCAGGGTGTTGTGGGTGGCGTTGACCACCGCCCGGTGGAAGGTGAAGTCCGCCTCCACGAACGCGCCCATGTCGCGGCCGAGCCACGCCTCCTCGCGCAGGGCCATGGCCCGATCGATGTCGGCCATGTCCTCCTCGGTGTGGCGCATCGCCGCGAGACGCGCCGCCTCCACCTCCAGGGCGCGCCGGACCTCCAGGTTCTCCCGCACGCGGGAGCGCTCCAGGCGCCTGCGCAGGGCGCCACCGAGCTCGCTGGAGGCGCGTACGAAGGTGCCGGCGCCCTGGCGAATCTCCAACAGGCCCGCGTGGGCCAGGGCGCGAACCGCCTCACGGACGGTGTTGCGGCCGACTTCGAGCTGTTCTGACAACTCCGATTCGGTGGGGATACGGTCGCCCACACCCCATTCACCGGAGTCGATCTGGGCTCTTAGCTGGCTGATGACCTGGTCGACCAGACCGGTCCGGCGTGTAGAGGCGAGGGGCACGCGTAAACCTCCTAGGGGCGGGTCGCCGGATGACAGGGCCAGCGCACAGGTATGGAACGGTTAAGGAGGGAGCCTAGACCAGATGGGCATGGGAATAGGCCCTCATGGGCAATGCGTTATCCTCATGAAGTACATAGGGTCATCCTACGATTATGTGAGCCGCGTCCCATGAGCGCCACCCCTACGCGCATGACACCTCCCGAAAACACCTCCGCGGCCGGGACCGAAACCGCCTCCGCGCTTCCGCGCAAGGCCTTGGTCCTGGTCGCCGTGGCCATCGCACTGGCCGCACTCAACCTGCGCACCGCCATCACCAGCGTCGGACCCGTCCTGGACGAGGTCACGAGTGGTCTGGGCATGAGCGCGGTGGGCGCCGGCCTGCTCACGACCCTGCCCGTACTGTGTTTCGCGCTCCTGGGCGGGCTCACCCCCACCCTCGCCCGCCGGCTCGGCTCCCACCACCTGCTCGTGTACGCGCTGAGCGCGCTCACTCTCGGCCTCGTCGCCCGGGCCCTGGCACCCGAACCCTGGTTGTTCCTCGCCCTGAGCGTCGTCGCGCTGACCGGTGGCGCGATCGGCAACGTCATCCTCCCCGCCCTGGTCAAGCAGCACTTCCCCCACCGGGTCGGGCTGATGACCACCGTCTACACCACCGGCCTGGCCGTCGGTACCGCCATCGCCGCCGCCGTCACCGTGCCCCTGGAGGAGGCCACCGGTGAGTGGCGTGTGGCCATCGGGGTCTACGCGCTCTTCGGGCTGGTCGCCGTACTGCCCTGGCTGCTGGTCCTGCGCCACGAACCGGCCACGGGCGGGAGTGGCCGCGCGATCGGACCGCGCCGGGTCCTGTCCACCGGTCTGGGTTGGCAGGGGGTGGTGTACTTCGGTACCCAGTCCTCCATCGCCTACATCATGTTCGGCTGGTTCGCCCAGATGCTGCGCGACCAGGGCATGGACGCCCAGTCCGCCGGAGTCATGCTGGCCTACCTGACCGCCCTGGGCATCCCCATGTCGCTGGTGTTGCCCACGCTCATCGTGCGCGTGCGCGACCAACGCCCCTTCGTGGTGCTGTTCGTCGTCGCCTACCTGGCCGGGTTCATCGGCCTGTGGATCTCGCCGCTGTCGGGCACCTGGGTGTGGACCACCCTCATCGGCGTGGGCATGGGCAGCTTCGTCCTGGCCCTGACCATCTTCGCCGTGCGCACCCGCACCGCCGAGGGGACCGCCGCCATGTCCGCCTCCAGCCAGAGCCTCGGCTACCTGCTGGGTGGCGCCGGGCCGTTCCTCTTCGGAATGCTGCACGAGGTCTCGGGCGGCTGGCACGCCCCGATGATCATGATCACCGGCATCGTCGTCATCAACCTCGCCGTCGGCCTGCTGGTGGGACGTCCCCGCTACCTGGAGGACGTCATCGCCGAACGAGAGGCCCGCACCCGACCGACCGGCTAGAGCCAGTCGTGCTCGCGGGCGTAGCGGGCGGCCTGGTGACGCGTCCGGGTCTGCGTCTTGCCCATCGCGCTGGACAGGTAGTTGCGCACCGTGCCCTGGGCCAGGTGCAACCGTCCGGCGATCTCCGCGACCGAATAGCCATCGCCGGTCACCCGCAGCACGTCGACCTCCCGGGCGGTGAGCGGGTTGTCGTCGATGACCGCCAGTGCCGACACGTCCGGGTCGATCCACCGGCGCCCCTCGTGCAGACTTCGCACGACGGAGGCGATGTGCGCCGGTTCCGCCGACTTGCTGACGAATCCCTGTACGCCGAGCTTCAGGGCACGGCGCAGCACCCCGGGGCGGGCGTGCCGGGTGAGCATGAGGATCACCTGCTCCGGTAGCTCCCGGCGGATCCGCGCCACCGCGTCCAGACCGTCGACCCCGGGCATCTCCAGGTCGATGACGAGCACGTCGGGCCGATGCCGCAGGGTCGCCTCCACCGCCGCCCCTCCCTCCTCGGCCTCCGCGAGCACGGTGATCTCGTCCTCCATGGGCAGCAACGCCGCCAACGCCGAACGCAGTAGGGCCTCATCGTCGGCCAGGACCACGGTGGTCATCGAGCATCCTTCCAAGATCGGGCGGTGATGTCCGAAACGGTGTCCGAATCATCGGTGAGAGAAGCGCTAGGGGCGGGAAAGGTCGCCTCGGTCAGGAAGTCCTCGCCGGAGCGCTCCACGACCAACTCCCCGCCCAGATCACTTACGCGGGCGCGCAGCGCCGCCAGCCCGCGCAGTTCGGTGGCGGGTCCCGTCCGCGCACCGTCGTTGGTGATGGAGATGCCGCGTTCCGTCAACGTGATCCGGACCCGTTCCGCCTGGGCGTGTCGCAGGATGTTGGTGGTCGTCTCCCGCAGCACCTGGCCGAGTATCTCGCCCACCCGTGAATCGACCTCGTTCCGGCGTTCGACGGACACCCGGATCCCCGCGGCCTCGAAAAGGTTGCCGGCGTTCTCCAGTTCCGCGGACAGGTTGAGTCGCCGCTGCGCGTGGGCGAGTTCCTTGGTCCGGGCGATGGTGTCACCGACCAGCTCGTACACTTCACCCAGCTCCCGGTCGGCCCGTTCCCGGTCCTGCCGCCCCTGGTCGCGACCCAGCAGCTTGCGGGCCAGCGCCACCTTCAGCTTCACCACGTGCAGGGTGTGCCCCTGGATGTCGTGCAGGTCGCCGGCGAACCGCACCCTTTCACGGGACACCGCCAGGTCGGCCTCGCGTTGACGGGACCGTTCCAGCTCGTCCACGAGTCCGGACATCACCTGGACGAGGGACGTCAGGACGCTTCCCGTGACCGCGACGCACACGGTGGCCACACTGTGGGTGAGCAACTCAAAGGGAGACAGCCCCAGGGTCAGGGGCATGGCGGCGAGTACCACCACACCGAAGCCGATCAAGAGCACGGTCGCCGCACGCCGGTGCCGGGGAAGCCGTTGGACGAACAACGTCCCGACGATGGCCAGCCCGAAGGACGCCGACAGGGTCTCGGCCACCAGGACCCCGACCGCCCACACCACGGCGGTCACCACCAGGCCCGGAACCAGGACCGTCAACCGCTCGTCCGTCGCCGACCGGTTGACGGTGAACAACGCCGTGGCCAGGCCTATCGCCAGAAGGAGGGCGTGCCACCAGACCTGGGCGTCGGTGATCACCAACAACGCGCCGGTGGCGGACAGCGCCGCCGTCACGACGCTGACGTTGAGCCTGCGCAGATCACGTGGTGTCGCCTCGGTCTTTTCGGGCATGGCGGGTGACCTTTCAGGTTGCGGGACCGGCCCCAGTATTCAGGTCGCGCACGGACGCCACCAGTGACACCACGTCATGCCCCGCACTAGGGAAAGTCACGGTCGGCTCCTGACACGGTGACACTGCCCGCCGAGCGTCGCGAAGACTGTAATCGAAGCATGGCGAACACAACGGTCATCGACGTCCAACGTCTCAACGTCCGCTACGGCGACTTCCACGCCGTCAAGGACCTGTCCTTCCAGGTGAACCGAGGGGAGCTGTACGCGCTCCTGGGAACCAACGGCGCGGGCAAGACCTCCACCCTGGAGACCATCGAGGGGCACCGAGCCGCCACCTCGGGCGAGGTCCTCGTCTTCGGGCACGACCCTCGTGATCGCCGCGCCGTGCGCCCCCGCATGGGCGTCATGTTGCAGGAGAGCGGGTTCACCCCGGACCTGACGGTACGCGAATCGGTCCGGCTCATCGGGGCGCTGACCCGCCGCACCGACGACGTCGGCCGCGTCCTGGCGGTCGTCGACCTCACCCGCAAGGCCGACACCAAGGTGGCCCAGCTCTCCGGTGGTGAGAAACGGCGACTGGACTTCGCCACCGCCGTGTACGGGACACCCGAACTGGTGTTCCTGGACGAACCCACCACCGGCCTGGACATCCGTTCCCGGGACGAGCTGTGGGCCGCGGTGGAACGGATGCGCGAGGCCGGTTCCACGGTCGTGCTCACCACGCACTACCTGGAGGAGGCCCAACAGCGCGCCGACCGCATCGGCCTGATGCACCGGGGTTCGCTACAGCGGGAGGGGACGGTCGCCGAACTCACGCGGGCGTTGCCGTCCGTCATCCGCTTCTCCGTGCCCGACACCGCGCCGCGCCCACCGTCGTCGGCGGCCCACCAGGGGGACGGAACGTTCCTGGTGGAGACCCTCGACCTCCAGGGGGACATGTACGCCCTGCTCGGCTGGGCGCGGGAGCACGCGGTGGAACTGCGCGGACTGGAAGCCGGCCCGACCCGCCTGGACGACGTCTTCCGCGCCCTGGACACCGCCGACGCCTGACCCCGCCCCGAGCACCACACCCATAAAGGACCCACGCCATGCTCACCATCGCCCAAGGCGAACTGATCCAGATCTTCCGAAACCGGTTGGTCCTGGTCACCATGCTCGTACTCCCGGCGGCGTTCAGTGCCTTCTACATCTACCTGCACGACCTCATCCCCGCCCTGGACCTGGGGGCGACCGCCGCGGTGGTGACGTTCCTCGTGATCGCACTGGGTCTGTACAGCACCTCGGTGACCACGCTCGCCTCCCGCAGGCAGAACCTCTTCCTCAAGCGACTGCGCTCCACGGCCGCCGGCGACGGCGAGATCCTGGCCGGGCTGCTGCTACCCGTCACCGTCATCACCGTGCTCCAGGTGGCCGTGGTCCTGATCGCGCTGACCGTGTTCGCCGGCGGACCGGCCGACCCGCCGCTGTTGACCGTGGCGGTGCTGTCCACGGTCGTCATGATGCTGGGGCTGGGGCTGGCCACGGCCGGGGTGACCGACTCCCCGGACCACGCCCAGGTCACCACGCTGCCCCTGCTGGTGGGCACACTCGCCGTGTCCGGCTGGGTGGGGTTCACCGGAACCGAGGAACTCACCCTGCTCAAGCGGCTGCTGCCCGGCGGTTCGGCGAGCGAACTGATCGTCAACGCCTGGAACGGCGGCATGCCGCTCGGCGACTCCCTGTGGCTCCTGGCGCCCACCCTGGCCTGGGTCGCGGTCGCCCTCTTCGCCGCCACCCGACTCTTTCGCTGGGAACCACGCCGCTGACCACCGGCCCCGTCACCAGAAGTCCACGAGCCTTCGCGGGTCGACGCAGTCGATGGTCACCTGCAAGATCACGTCCATGCGCGGAGCCCGCCACACCGCTCCGACATTCCCACCAGTGACATGGCGTCATGGGCTCGCCCTCACGGAAGTCACGGGCGAGGGGTGACGTGGACGCACTGCCCGGGACCACCCCCGACGGGAGACGGTGGCCACATGACCTCGAAACCCCCGACCCGGAGCCCATCACCATGACACTCCGCCGTACCGAGACCACCTCCACCACCGCCGGATCCACCCCGGTCACCGAACGCGCCCTGGCCCCGGACCTCGCCCGGGGCGCGATGCTGCTGCTCATCGCGCTGGCCCACGTGCCCTGGTTCCTCTACGACGCCCCCGTGGGCGCGACCATGCTGCACCCCGTCGACGGAGGGATCGCCGACCGGATCGTCCAGGCCCTGACCCTGATCGTCGTGGACGCCCGTACCCACACCATGTTCGGGTTCCTGTTCGCCTACGGGGTCGGACAGATGTACGCGCGACAGACGGCGCGCGGCACGAGCCCGGATACGGCCCGCCGACTCCTGCGCCGCCGACACCTGTGGATGATCCTCTTCGGGGCGGTGCACGCCGCCCTGCTGTGGCAGGGCGACATCGTCGGTGTCTACGGACTCATCGGGCTGATCATGGTCCCGCTGTTCCTGGGCCGCACCGACCGGACCCTGCGCGTGTGGGTGGTGGTCCTGCTGACCCTGGGAGCCCTGGCCACGATCGTCTCGACCATCTCCGGGCTGCTCGTGGACTCTGCCGGTCCCATGCCCGCCGACCTGCAGCGGCTCAGCATCGCCGAGGCCGACTACGCGACCTCCGCCGCGGTCCGCTTCCCCACCTGGCTCTTCACCCTGCTCTCCAGCCTGTTCACCCTCGCCCTGCCCACGGCCTTCCTCATCGGGCTCCTCGCGGCCCGACACCGCGTCCTGGAGGAGCCCGCCCGACACCTGTCGCTGCTGCGCCGGACCGCGTTCGTGGGCATCCTGCTCGGCTGGACCACGGGTGTCGCGGCGGCCCTGGGGCACCTCGGACTCCTCGAAGCCGTCCCCGAGAGCGCCCTGGGCGGTGCGCACTTCTACACCGGGATCTTCGCCGGGGTGGGCTACGCCGCCCTCTTCGGGCTCATCGCCCACCGGCTCGACACCCGCCGGGCCCGAGAGTCGCTTCCGGTCCGCGCGATGGTCGCCCTGGGCCGCCGCTCGCTCAGCGGTTATCTCGCCCAGTCGCTGGTGTTCGCCCCGTTCCTGGCGGCGTGGGGACTGGGTCTGGGCGTGCACCTGTCGAGCTGGTCGGCGGCGCTGGTGGCCCTCGCCACCTGGCTGCTCACCATGGTGGCGGCGTATCGGATGGACCGCGCCGGGACGCGCGGCCCCGCCGAGACCCTGCTGCGTCGACTCACCTACCGACGCGCCCCGCGCCGATGACCGGAGCCGGAACGGATCACATCGGCAGCCACTCGAAGCGACCGATCAGGTACACGGCGCCCACGAACGCCACGATGTCGATCACCGTGTGGGCCACCACCAGCGGCATCACCCGCCCGTAACGCAGGTAGAACCACCCGAACACCAGCCCCATCACCAGGTTCCCGAAGAACATGCCCACGCCCTGGTACAGGTGGTAGAACGCCCGCAGCACCGAGCTCGCCAGCACCGCCTTCCACGGCGACCAACCCAACTGGCCGAGCCGGTGCAGCAGGTACCCGACCACGATCACCTCCTCCAGGACCCCGTTCTTCAGGGCCTGCAGGATCAGCACCGGCATCTCCCACCAGTGGCCCTCCAGGGTGCTGGGCACGATGGTGCGGGTCAGCCCCAGCTGCCACGACACCAGGTACACGACCAGGCCACCGGCGCCGATCGCCGCCGCGAGCAGTACCCCGCTCCAGGTGTCGAACCAGGGTCGGTGCCGGTCGAAGCCCACGGTGCGCGCCGACTCCCCGGTCCGGTGCAACAGGTAGACCACCAACGCGACCGGGGCCAGGGCGAAGACCACCGCGTACAACTGGAGCGACAGGTCCAGCCAGGGTCGGTTCTCCGCGCGCGAGCGGATCAGGTTCGCTGTCTGGTCGGCCATCGACTCGGGTGCGGTGAGCACCCCGAGGAAGGTGATGGTCGCCGAGACCGCGGCGGCGCCCAGGGACAGGGCGAGCACGCACAGGATCTCCCAACGAAGCAGGGAGCGATCGGGCAGCAGGTTCGGGATCGTGGTCTCGGCCGTTACGGGGGCGGCCGGAGAAGGGGTGGGTTCGCTCGGGTGCTGGCGGGTTCTGTCGGTCACGAGTCGAATGTACCCGCGTGGCCGATGGTGCCCGTGGGAACGTGCGGGCAGGGAGCGGGGCGAGGACACCACTCCTCGCCCCGAAGATCACATCGGGGGGAAGGGGTCAGTCGTCGTCGTTGTCGTCGTCCCCGTCATCGTCTCCGTCGTCGTCACCATCGTCACCGTCACCGTCATCGCCGTCATCGCCGTCGTCCCCGTCGCCCCCGTCCTCAAGTTCGACCCCCGAGTCGTCGTCGCCTCCGTCCTCGCACGCGGCGACGCCGAAGACGGCGACACCCGCGATCGCTCCGGCCGCCAGTACACGGCGGCCGGTGGTGAGCAGATCCTCGCAAAGGTCCTCGAACTTCACAGTGACTCCAAACGGTCGGGGCGGATACAGCCGGTTCACGCATCCTTCCCGAACGGCGGAGCCGGGACCCAGCCGTTCGGGATGAACTTCCATTGAACTCGATGCCCACTCCGGCCCTGGGCACGCGGCCCGCACACGGAGAAGCCGTCGGCCATACGCGTGTGACACGGACCGCGTATGGCCGACGGCTAGGGGGAGAGGTCGTCCCGCCCCGCCCCAGCCACGAAAGCGGGGTGGGACGACCTCTGAGGAAACGAAGACCGGACTCAGTGAGCCTCTGAGAACTGGTCTTCCTCGGTGGAACCGGTGAGGGCCGTGGTGCTGGCCTCGGGGGAGATGGTCGTGCTGATGGCGTCGAAGTAGCCGGTGCCGACCTCGCGCTGGTGACGGGTCGCGGTGTAGCCCTGGGCCTCCGCCGCGAACTCGGCCTCCTGCAGCTCGACGTACGACGTCATCCCGTTCTGGGCGTAGCCCTTGGCCAGGTTGAACATCGAGTAGTTGAGCGAGTGGAAGCCCGCCAGGGTGATGAACTGGAACTTGTAGCCCATGTGGCCCAGCTCGCGCTGGAACTTCGCGATGGTCGAGTCGTCCAGGTGACGCTTCCAGTTGAAGGACGGCGAGCAGTTGTAGGCCAGCATCTGGTCCGGGTACTCGGCCTTGATGCGCTCGGCGAAGTCGCGGGCGACCTCCAGGTCCGGGGTCGCGGTCTCCATCCAGAGCAGGTCGGAGTGCGGTGCGTAGGCCAGACCACGGGCGACGCAGGCGTCGACGCCGTTGCGGAAGCGGTAGAAGCCCTCGGCGGTGCGCTCACCGGTGATGTAGGGCTGGTCGCGCTCGTCGACGTCGCTGGTGATCAGGGTCGCGGCCTGGGCGTCGGTCCGCGCGATGACCAGGGACGGGACGCCGGCGACGTCCGCGGCGAGACGGGCCGCGTTCAGGGTCTTGACGTGCTGGCCGGTCGGGATGAGGACCTTGCCGCCCAGGTGACCGCACTTCTTTTCGGAGGCCAGCTGGTCCTCCCAGTGGACGCCGGAGGCGCCGGCGGCGATCATGCCCTTCATCAGCTCGTAGGCGTTGAGGGTGCCACCGAAGCCGGCCTCGGCGTCGGCGACGATCGGGGCGAGCCACTCGGGGGCGTTGTCGTCACCCTCGGACCAGGTGATCTGGTCGGCGCGCAGGAGCGCGTTGTTGATGCGACGGACCACGGAGGGGACCGAGTTGGCCGGGTAGAGGCTCTGGTCGGGGTAGGTGTGGCCGCCGAGGTTGGCGTCGGCCGCGACCTGCCACCCGGAGAGGTAGATGGCCTTCAGTCCGGCGCGGACCTGCTGGACGGCCTGGTTGCCGGTCAGGGCGCCGAGGCTGTTGACGTAGTCCTCGGTGTGGAGCAGGTCCCACAGGCGCTCGGCGCCTCGGCGGGCCAGGGTGTGCTCCTCGGTGACCGAACCGCGCAGCTTGACCACGTCGTCGGCGGAGTAGGTCCGCTCGATGCCCGCCCAACGGGCGTTGGTCTCCCAGTCGCGCTGGAGCGCGGCGCTGGCTTCCTGACGACGAGCGCTGGTGCTCATGTTCGTTCCCGCCTTCGTGTAGTCCCCAAGGTGTTCACACCGGTCGAGGGAGGTCCTTCCAGGGCCAGGGGCTGAGCCCTGGGCGGTAAGTTCCCCGCCGGTAACTATGATTCTTAGGGAAGATCCAAGACTTTTCCACTCGAAATCGGGTGAAGATCGTTGATTCTTTCCGTAAGATGAAGTCATGGCGTACTTTGGTGCTGAAGAAATACCGTCTTTGACAGGTGACCTAGATCTCGTCACCTTTGGTCAGCGGCTCCGTCATCTCCGCCGCGCACGCGGAATGACCCTTTCCGACCTGGGTGAACGCGTGGGGCGCGCCCCCTCGCAGCTCTCGCTGCTGGAGAACGGAAAACGTGAACCCAAGCTCTCCCTCCTCACGTCCCTGGCCGCGGCCCTCGGGGTGTCCATCGAAGAACTTCTCTCCAAGCAGCCCCCGAGCCGTCGGGCACAGCTGGAGATCTCCGTGGAGGAGGCTCAGCGCGACTCCCTCTACCAAGGCCTCAACCTCCCGCACCTGAAGGTCGGGAAGAGGGTCCCCAACGACGTCCTCGAACACATCGTCGGTCTCTACGACGAACTCAAGCGGCGCCACGCCAAGCCCACCGCCACCCCGGAGGAGGCGCGTCGGGCCAACGCCGACCTGCGTCGGCAGATGCGCGAGCGCGGCAACTACTTCGAGAACATCGAGCGCGCCGCCGCCGAGACCCTCGACGCCGTCAACTACACGGCGGGACCCATCTCCCAGGGACAGATCCTCGCGATCGCCACCCACCACGGCTTCTCCCTGAAGTACGTGCAGGACCTGCCGCGCTCGGTGCGCTCCCTCACCGACCACGTCAACCGGCGCATCTACCTCAAGCGCGAGACCAGCCTGGGCATGCACAGCCCGCGCACGATCCTCCTGCAGACCCTCGGTCACGTGATCCTCGGGCACGACCAGCCCCGCGACTTCGGCGACTTCCTGCGTCAGCGGGTGGAGGCCAACTACTTCGCCGCGGCCGTGCTCATCCCCGAGACCACAGCCGTGCCCTACCTCCAAGAGGCCAAGCAGGCCCGCGACCTGTCCGTGGAGGACCTGCGCGACGTCTACTCCGTCTCCTACGAGATGGCCGCGCACCGGTTCACCAACCTGGCCCACCGTCACCTGGACCTGGTCTGCCACTTCATCCGCAACGACGAGACCGGCATCATCTACAAGGCCTACGAGAACGACGGGCTCATCTTCCCCACCGATGACTCCGGCGCCATCGAAGGTCAGCGCATGTGCCGCCAGTGGTCGGGGAGGCAGGTCTTCCAGTCACCCGACCGGTACTCGATCTACTACCAGTACACCGACAAGCCCAACGGCACCCACTGGTGCGTGGCGCACGTCGACCCCAGCCGTGAGCGCAACTTCGCCATCACCCTGGGCGTGCCCTACAAGGAGTCGCGCTGGTTCCGCGGGCGCGAGACCACCAACCGCACCAAGTCCAACTGCCCCAGCGGCGAGTGCTGCGTGCGCCCGCCCTCGGAGCTGGCCGGCAAGTGGGAGGGGAACGTGTGGCCCTCGGCCCGCGCCCACTCCCACGTGCTGTCCGCGCTGCCCGCGGGCACCTTTCCCGGTGTGGACGAACACGACGTCTACACGTTCCTGGAGAAGCACAACGTCGAGTGATCGACCGCCTTCGGCACCCGGATGACGCCAGGGGCCGGCGCCCACGCGCCGGCCCTTCGTCATGTCCGGTGCGGAGTCAGCGCAGGTCCTTGAGCGCCGAGGGGTTCAGGTCCGCGAGCGACCCGTAGCCGTCCACCGCCATGAGCAGATCCGCCTCGGCCAGCAACGACCGCAGGACGTGGACCACCCCGTCCACCCCGCCCAACGCCAGCCCGTACACGTACGGGCGGCCCACCGCGACCGTCGTCGCGCCCAGGGCCAGGGCCTTGATCACGTCCGAACCCGAGCGCACCCCCGAGTCGAAGATGATCGGCAGATCCGTGGCGGCGGCCACGTCCGGCAGGCACTCCAGCGCCGGGATACCGCCGTTGGCCTGCCTGCCCCCATGGTTGGACACGTAGATGGCGTCCACGCCCCCGTCCGCCGCGCGCCGCGCGTCGTCGGGGTGACAGACGCCCTTGACGATCAGCGGCAGGTCCGTCAACGAACGCAGCCACTCCAGGTCGTCCCAGGTCAACGGATTGCCGAAGACGCCGGCCCAGTGCGCGACCACGGCGTCGGGCGCCGCGTCCTCGCCCACGCGCTCCCGGAAGACCGGGTCGGAGGTGTAGTTGGCCAGGCAGTGGCCGCGCAGTTGCGGGAAGTTCGAGGTGGACAGGTCGCGCGGGCGCCACCCGGTGATCCAGGTGTCCAAGGTGACCACGATCCCTCGGAAACCGGCCCGCTCCGCCCGTCGAACCAGACTCTGCGCCAACTCTCGGTCCGTCGGCGTGTAGAGCTGGAAGAACCCGGGGGTGTCCCCGAACCGGGCGGCGACCTCCTCCATCGGGTCCTGCGACAGGGTGGAGGCGATCATCGGAACACCCGTCCGGGCCGCCGCCTCCGCCGTGGCCAGGTCACCGTGCCCGTCCTGCGCGCACAGACCCACCACGCCCACCGGGGCCATCATCACGGGGGAGGGCAACTCGATCCCGCACAGGTTCACCGAGGTGTCCCGATCGGTGGCGCCCACGAACATGCGCGGGTACAGGCCCCAGCGTTCGAAGGCGGTGGCGTTGGCCTCCTGGGTGTGCTCGTCGCCCGCTCCACCCGCGACGTAGGACCAGAGCGACGGCGGCAGTGCTTCCTTCGCCCTCCGCTCCAGCTCCGCGGCGGTCATGGGATACCTCGGCAGGACCCCGGTCAGTCCGTTGAGGTAGATCTCCAGCTGGTAGTCGCCGTAACGCGGTGTCATGGACGCCTCCGAGAGGGTGGGTGTGACCCGCATCATCCAAGTTGACACATGCGTGTGTCAAGAAATCCGTCGTGCCCTCAACACCGGTACGAAGACCCCCGCCACGTCCTCCGACAACTCCTCCCGGGTGCGGGAACGGTCGCTCAGCACCCAGTCGATGACCAGTTCGTTGGCCGCGCCCACCAGGGCCAGGGCCTGCTTGCCGAAGGGACGGTCCACCGACGTGCCCACCCGGACCGAGCGCCGGTACTCCTGTGTGAACAGGTCCGCGATCCGATGCCGCACCCCTCGCCGATGCGCCTCCATGACCGGGTTCACCCCCACGCTCTCCACCGAGATCACCCGGGGCCTGCGCGGGTCCTCCATGGAGAAGGAGAGATAGGCGTCGACAGCCGCCATCACCCGCACCTCCAGCGGGCCTTCGCCACCTTGCAAGGGCTCCGAGATCCGCTGCAGCGCCTCGTGCACCAGACCGTCGTAGACCGCACGCAGGGCGGACTCCCGGTCGGTGAAGTGCTCGTAGAAGTAGCGGTTGGTCAGGCCCGCCTCCCGGCAGATCCGGCCGACCGTGGCCGCGCGGAACCCTTCGGTGCCGAACACCTCCAGACCGGCCTCCAGGAGTTGCCGCCTGCGGGTCTCCTGACGTTCCCGGGGAGATTTGCCCCGCCAGGAGCGCACGAGTTCGACACGTGGTTCGCTCATGCCCCCACGCTAGACCGCCGGAGGCGGAGACGGTGTTATGCCGGTGGGCTCGTGGAGGATGGTGCCCGGAGCCGGCGTCGATGCCGGAGCCGGAGCTGATGCTGATGCCGGAGTCGGAGCTGGAGCCGGTGTCGAAGCCGAGGTCGAGGTCGAGGAAGCGCAGACCCTCGCCGAGGGGAAGGGCCACGAGAGCGTCCTCGGTGGCCTGGCCTCGCTCCCCTCGAAGTTCGCCGCCCAGGGGCGCCTTGGGCCTTTGGGTCTTGGGGTGCTCTGAAGGGGTGTGGGGTGTGTGGGTGGGGCGCCTGGGGTCGGGAGTCTTGGGGTTGTTGGGCGTTGCTCGGGTGGGTTCTCCCTCCTTCCCCGCCGCGTGATTGTTGCCGCCCGCACCGCACGCGTCAAGGCGATGTCGGGTGCTCTGGCAGCGGTGTTGGTGGCCTTGACCCGTACGGCACGGGCGGCGGTTTGGCGGCTATCGGGGAAGGGGGGAGAGTGGTTGGGGTTCCAAGGGCCCTGTGGGCCTTCGGCCCACTCCGGCCGCAGGCGGCCGGATCCCTTCCCCTCCCTCTGGTGTCCTCGTTGGCCGCGTCGCCACTACGTGACGGGTCCGGTCACGAAGGGCCCGCTACAGGCCGGGCACGGGGCGGGGCGCGTCCCCGCGGTGGCCGGCTCTGGTCTTCTCAGCGATGATCTTGCTCCTAGCGCCCATTTGGGCGCTCAACATGGCGCTACGAGCAAGATCATCATGGTGGAGAGACAACACGGGGTTGATGGTGCCGGTGGGCCGGTACCGGGGGTGGCAGTGGCGCCGGTACCTGTGCTGGGGGTGGCACCGGTAGGGCGGGTGGCCGCAGTAGGGGCCGATCTCGCCAGGAGTGCTGCCGACACCCCCGATGGGAGCCACTCCGGCCCCGGAATGTGGCTCTGGGTGGGGGGTTCGCGGTGTTTCTGCCCCTGGGCATGCCGATATCCCCACAGGGCATAGGGCCCTTGGGGTCTGACACCCAACCGGGGGTGGTCTCGTCGGGGTGGTGTTCCACCTGGCGGAAGTACGCGGTGGTTAGGGGGCGGTGGCTGGGGCTGGCTCCCCCTCACCATCCCCTGACCCGCTGTCCTTTCCCGCTTCTTGGTGGTTTTGGGCGTGGTGGTGTTCCCAGATCTGCCGGTTCATCTTGGCCTGGAGCCGGTGCTTGAGCCTGTTGTGGGTCGAGCACAGGATCTGCATGTTGTCGGCGCTGGTGGCTCCGCCGTGGGAGAAGGGGACGATGTGGTCGTACTGCGACCAGCTACGCGGCACGTCACAGCCTTCGTACCACTCGCAGTAGGGCTTCTTGAACCCGGCAGCTTGGCGCACCGGGTCCGGAGCGCATCGCTGCTTTCGCCCCACATCCAGCAGAGTCCGACCCTGGGCGTCGGTCACGAACCGGCGCAGCCAACTGTCGGGGGTCAGGCGGGCCACCATCTGATCGGGGATGACCACCCCATCCTCGGTGGTGGCGGGCTCTGCGGTGCCGTCTCCGAGGAAGCGTTTGAGGGGGACGGTGATGTTGAGGGTCGCCAACGGTTGGCGGCTCAGGCTGGAGCAACCCCGATGCGTCAGAGCGGTCTCGAAGATGCGTATCATCGCGTCATAGGTGCGCTGATGCTTCGCCACGGCGGCGTTCTCCGGGCCGTACGGTTCGGTGTAAGCCTCCAGGGCGGCCTGGATGAGCTCGTTGTCGGCCCCCGGCCCCCACATCCGCAGCAAAAACCCGGACTCGAACGTGGGCGAGAACTGGGCGCCCCGGTTCTCGAACGTTTCGTCGTAGTCCCGGTCGGCCTTTTCCGGATCCAAGCGGGCCACGAACCATTTCGCCGCGTCCCGCAACTGGCGCACCGAAGCCTGCGGGCACTCCTTCTTATAGGCGATCAGCCCGTATTCCAACCGGGCCCGAAACCCCTCCACCGAAGGACGCTGGGCACGGAATTCCTCATCCGCTGCTTCGAGGACCTTCGCCCACTCGGTGGTGGCCTTTTCGGTGGAGGCGGCGATGGCGCAGGCTTCACCCAGCGACAGGGCGCTGGTTTGGAAGGCTTCTTCCACCAACGGCAGCTGTTGCTGGTACAACGCCCGGGCGAGGGTGGCAAGGCTCTTGGCCTCGGCCGGAGAGGTGCCCCACTGGTGGGTGATCCACGCTTGGATGCTGCGCTGGCCACCCTCTTCCAGCAGGGCGCCGGTGGCTTCCATGCGGGCCAGGGCGGGCAGCATCCCGTAGCGGATGCGGTCTGTTTCCTGGTTGAGGCGGCCGAACTGGGCGAGCACATCGGCTTCGCACCCGAACGGGATGTCCCGGCCGGAGAATTCCACCGCGATCTCCCGTGCACCCGCCATCGCCTTATCGACCGGGGTGTTCCCGGTCGGGCGCGGTGCGTGGGGAGGAAAGCTCATACTCTGATTATATGCGAACACCCCCAATAATGGTAGGCCTACTCGCCGGTTTATTGACCGAATTCTTGGGCTGGCATGTCTATCATGAAATGGCTGTTATTGTGGGTTATCCACAACCCCTTTTCCCTGTGGTCGGCACCACCTCTCATAGAAGTGCCTCCTCACGGTTTCGGTGGAGGGGCTCTGAAGAGAAACGATCTTGTCCGTAGCGCCATGTTGGGCGCCCAACATGGCGCTAGGAGCAAGATCATCGCTGAGAAGACCAGAGCCGGCCACCGCGGGGACGCGCCCCGCCCCGTGGCCCACCTGTAGCGGGCCCTTCGTGACCGGACCCGTCACGTAGTGGCGACGCGCTCAACGAAGACACCAGGCAGAAGGGAAGGGATCCGGTCGCCTGCGGCCGGACCGGGCGAAGCCCGGGGCCGTTGGGGACCTCAACCACTCTCCCCCCTTCCCCGATAGCCGCCAAACCGCCGCCCGTGCCGTACGGGTCAAGGCCACCAGCTCGATCGCTACAGGACTCAACATTGCCTTGACGCGTGCGGTGCGGGCGGCAACAATCACGCGGCGGGGAAGGAGGGAGAACCCACCTCCACCCCGCCCAACAACCCCAAGACTCCCGACCCGAGGCGCCCCACCAGCACTCCAACACTCCGGCACTTGATCGACCAGAGTGTGAGCCATGCCAGAACGCAGAAAGCCCCGAGCTCCCCATACGCCCGGGGCCGTTCCACAGTTCTACAGTCCTGCTCTCCTACTCTCCTACCTTTCTGCTCTTCTGCCCTTGCGACCTTCTGTCCTTTTTCTGTCCTTTTTCTGTCCTTTCCGCCTTCCGCCCTTCCCCGCTCGAAGGCCCTAGTTGATCAGTCCCAAGAAGGTCGGCAACCACAGGGAGAACTGCGGGACGAACACCACCAGGAACAACGCGACCAGCAGCGCCACGAAGAACGCCCACAGGCGGCTGATCACCGGTTCGATCCGCAGACGTGCCACCCTCGCACCCACGAACAGCACGTTCCCCACCGGTGGCGTGATCACCCCCAGGGACAGGTTCATCACGACCATCACGCCGAAGTGCACCGGGTCGATCCCGAACTCCTGCACGATCGGCAGGAAGATCGGCACGAAGATGAGGATCGCCGGGGTCGGGTCCATGAAGGTGCCGATGACGAGCAGGACGATCATCATCAGCAACAGGATGACCACGTCACTACCGGTGAACCCGAGGACGAAGCCGGAGATCACCTCCGGGATGCGCGCGAACGACATGACGAACGCCAGCACCGTGGACACCCCGACCAGGAGCATCACGATGGCGGTGGTCCGACCGGCGTCCATGAGGATCTGCGGCAGGTCCGTGAACTTGATCGACCGGTAGATCGCCGAGAGCACCAGGCAGTACACCACGGCGATGGAGGCCGACTCGGTGGCGGTGAAGAACCCGCTGAGGATCCCGCCCACCACGATGACGATCATCAGCAGGGATGGCACCGCGCGCCAGATCACGACCAGGCCCTGGGCTGGGCTCACCCGCTCCTCTGTGCGCAGTCGCCCGGGCCGGCGGCGCGCGTGCAGGTACACCACGACCATGCAGGCCAGGATCCACAACAACCCCGGCACCAGACCGGCCATGAACAGCGCGGCGATGGAACTGCCCGAGACCAGCGCGTATACGATGAAGGTGTTGGACGGGGGGATCAGCATCCCCGCGGGCGCCGAGGCGATGTTCACGGCGGCGCCGAACCGGCGGTCGTAACCCTCCTGGGCCATGCGCGGGCCCATCACCGTGCCCACGGCGGCGGCGGAGGCGACGGCCGCGCCGGACACCGACCCGAACAGGCCGTTGGCCACGACGTTGGTCTGGGCCATGGAGGCCGGCATGCGCCCCGTCACGACCTTGGCGGCGTCCACCAACCTTCCGGCGATCCCCCCGTTGTTCATGATGACGCCCGCCAGGACGAACAACGGGATCGCCAGGAGTGGGAACGAGTTGATGCCGGAGAACACCTGTTGAGCGCTGACCAGGGCCGCCTGTTCGAGTCCGACGAGCGGGATGGCGGCCAGGAACGCCGACAGACCGATGGCCACGGCGATCGGTACGGACGAGGCGATACCGATGATGATGCCGACCAGGAGAATGAGTCCGGCCAGGGCTGCGGGATCCATCAGGTGTCCTTTCCGGTGCTGTTCTCGGACCCGTCCACGCCCTCGTCCTCGGGGGAACCGGGCGAACCGGGGGACCGGTCGACCTCCGTCAGCAGCACGCTGTCGGGGACGTACTTCTCTTGCCGGATCTCGGGGTCGTCCTCGGCGACGTCGGTGTACGGTTCCTCCGCACCCGTCAACAGGCCTCGGACGTGGTGCAGGGCGTAGAACGTCACCAGCACACCGGTGATCGGCATCGCCAGGTACATGTGCCCGTAGGTGAAGGGCAGCGCGCTCAGCTGTTGACTCCACGCGTTCTGCGCCGCGGCCCAACCGCCCCAGACGAGGATGATCAGGGCGAAGGCCAAGACGACGAGCTGTACTCCGACGGCGACGGACCTTTCGATCCCCGCCGGGGTCCTACGGGCGAGGTACTCGACGGCGATGTGACCGCGTTCGCCGAACACGTACGCCGAGGCGAACAGACCCAGCCACACGAAGGACATTCGAGCGCCCTCGTCGGTCCAGGTCGCGGGGTCGCTCAGGACCTGGCGGCTGAACACCTGCCACACGACGATCACCGTCAGCAGTGCGAAGAGCACGACGACGATCCAGTAGAGACAGGTGTCGAGGAACTTCTTCAACGACTCCACGGAAACCTCCGATCGGGGGTGCGGGAACTGCTGCGACGCTTCACTGCGCGGCCTCGCGCGCGGCGTCGTGGAGTTCTCGCTGGGTGTCGGTGACGACGAACTCCTCGACGAGGCCGTCCAGCGCCTCGGCGAACGAGGCCTCGTCCACCTGGTGGAACTCGGCGCCGTCGGCCTCGGCGCCCGCGATGGCCTCCTCCGTGGCCTCGGCCCACAGCACGGCGTGCTCTTCGTAGGCGGCCGTCCACCCCTCGTCGAAGGCGGCGCGCTGTTCGTCGTTCAATCCGGCCAGCGCGTCGGAGTTGATGATCAGGTAGTCCAGACCGATCAGGTGTTCGGTGTAGGACCAGTACGGAGCCACCTCGTAGTGGCGTTGGGTGAAGTAGGAGACCTCGTTGTTCTCCGCCGCGTCCACGACCCCCGCCTGGAGACCGGTGTAGAGCTCGCCGTATACCATCGGTGCGGCCGAACCTCCGAGCGCTTCGGCGATGGCCACGTTGAGCGGGGACTCCTGCACCCGGATGTTGGCGCCGGCCAGGTCGTCGGGCGTCTGGACGGGGCCGTCCGCCGTGTACACGCTGCGGGCGCCCTGGGTGAAGCCGCCCACCACCGTCAGGTCGTGGTCCTCGTCCAGGGAGGAGTACAACTCACCGGTGATCTCCGGGTCGTGGACGACGTCCATCTGGTGGTCGATGTCGTCGAAGACCCTGGGCACGTTGAACGCGATGAAGTCCTTGTTCAGGTTCTCCAGCTGGGCGCCGGAGACGATGGCCATGTCGACGGCCCCGCTCGCCACGAGTTGCAGCACCTCGGCCTGCCCGCCCAACGTCTCGTTGGGGTAGATGTCGAGGTTCAGTCCGTCGGTGTTCTCCCGCAGGTGGTCGCCGAAGTGGTCCAGCGCGGTGAACGAGGGGTGTTCCTCCGACTGGTTCAGGGCCAGCCGCAGGGACCGTTCACCTCCGGGGCCACTGGATTCGGCGCCGCCCCCGCAGGAGGCCAGCACCAGGGTCGTCGCCACGGAGGCGGCGGCGACCAGGCACGTTCTGCCATGTGTGCGCACTGTCGGTTTCCCGTCCTTGGTCGCTTCGTGCCGGTGGCGTTCGAAGATCTCAGTCATGGTCGGTCACCCTCGAACCGCGCAGCAGGAGCAGGATCCCACCGGCCAGGACCAGGGCCACGGTCCCCCAGAGGAACCAGGGCGACGACAGGCCGGCCTTCTCCTCGTAGGTCAGACCGAAGCCGTATTCGTAGAGGGCGCCGTCGTCGGTCTCGGCGTAACCGGGCGCGTCGCTGTCCTGCTGCGTGATGGCCTCGGGGGTGCCGGCCAGGGCGAAGGGCATCCGTCCCTGGGGCGCGTGGTCCCCGGACAGCACGTCCATCAACGCGGTGTCGCCCACCCCGAACCCGGCGACGATGGCACCGGCGTCACGGAGTCCGCTCTCCTCGTCCAGGACGTAGGGCTGGCGGAAGTACACGTGAAGGATCACCCTGCTCGGGCCCTCGACCTCGGCCATGACCTCGCGCACCGACTCCAGGGACGGTTCGACCACCCAGGAGTCGGCTTCGGACATGCCGGTGAAGTCCAGTACGGACGACTCCCAGGGGTAGGAGCCCCCGAACCCGAGACCGTCGTCGGTGCACTCCGGGGCCCCCGACGTCACGCAGGCGTCGGCGGCGCCGTAGGGGCTCTGGCCGTCCAATCCCTCGATACCGTCGATCACGCCGGGGTTGACGTGGTCCTCGTCGAGACCGAGTTCCTCGTCGTCGCTGACGTAGTCCTCGGCTTCGGTGCGGGCGGTCAGCGAGATGATCGCGTAGTCGCTGTCGGCCGCACTGGGCCGCTCCTCGTCCTCCTCGACGTTTCCACTGGTCACGTCGTGTCCGTAGGAGGCGACGACGTCCTCGTCGAAGTCTCCCAGCAGGTACAGGCTCGACCCGTCCGCCAACGGCAGGGTGGGGCCGTCATCGGTGGTCTCGTTCTGGAGCAGGACCAGGGAGTCGCGTTGCGTCTCCAGGCCGATCTCGCGGTTCTCCTCGGAGCCGATCGTGGCCGTGGCGACCTCCGGGTCGACGTAGGGGTTCTCGAACAGACCCATCAGGAACATGGGGGTGAGCAGCCGTTCGGCCGCCAGTTCGACCCGTTGCTGCGTGACGAGTCCTTCGTCGACCAGGTCGAGGATGACCTGGACCTCGTTGAACCCCGAAAGCGTGTCCGTGCCGGAGTTGATGGCGGCGGCGACCCTTTCCGGAACGGTCGCCTCCTCCAGCCCCCAAGCGCGGTCGTTGATGATCCCGGTGTCGGAGTTGACGTATCCGGAGAATCCCATTCGTTCGCGCAGGAGTTCGTCGACGATGTCGTCCGAGAAGGCGAAGCCCACCTCGTCGAATTCCTGTCCCTCGTGTGAGACGTCGACCGGAACCCCGTAATAGGGCATGATCGAGGAGACGCCCGCGTCGATGGCGGTCTCGAACGGCAGAAGGTGCTCGGCGAAACCGTCGGAGGGGTACACCTGGGACTTGCCGAAGGAATAGTGCGGGTCCAGTCCCAATTGCTGCGGGCCGCCCCCGGGGAAGTGTTTGAGGGTGAGCGCCACGGAACTGTCCGGGCTCAGCGAGACACCGTCCTGGACCGGTCCCTGAAGCGATTCCACGAGCGTGCCCATGACCGCGGAGGCGTGTTCGGCGTCCTCGGTGAAGGTCTCGTGCGTGCGGTACCAGCGCGGTTCCGTGGACAGGTCGGCCATGTAGCCGTACATCCCACGCAGACCGATCGAACGCCACTCCTGGCCCATCACGTGGGAGAAGTCCTCCACCATGGCCATGTCGCCGGTGGTCGGCTCCTCCCCGGTGGTGGCGGCCTCGGCGCCGAGCGAGGCGGCCGAGATCCCGGCCTCCTTGGGGAAGGAGGTGAACGTACCGACGGACTCGTTGATGCCCGCACGCGCGTCGGGGTCGATGTGGTTGCGGGCGTTGGACTTGAACAACGCGGGGATGCCCAGGCGCGTGGACTCGCTCATCTCCTGGACGGAATTGGTGAAATCGGCGGCCTCTTCCGGGGTGACGCTGGTCGAGGCGTTGAATCCGGCTTCGGATTCACCGCATTCGGCTTCATCGGGGCTGGTCACGGTATTTCGGAAGACGAATCTGTGCATGTGCTGGTGATCGACGTAATCGTCGGCGAGAGGGGGCACGGTCCCGCGTTCTCCGTCGACGCATTCGGCGTTGAGGGTGTCGATGAGCATGAGCCCGGCCATCTCTTCCAGGTCCATTTTCCCGACGAGGTCGTCGACCCTTTCCTCGACCGGCAGGCGCCAGTCCTCATAGGGGTCGAGTTCTCCGTCGTCGTCCAGGTCCCGGAAGTCGGCGCCGTCGACATCGATCACGTCCTTGACGCGTGACTCCACCTGGGGGTTCTCGTCCGCGGCGGCGACGTCCGGCACGGTGGCCGGCCCGAGGGCGACCGCCAGGGCGAGTGGGATCGCCAGGGCGGTAACGCGTGGGCCGGAAGTGCGCTGACGAGGGGATTCGGTCATGTCGTGAACTTCCAATCGGGGTGGTGTGCTCAGAGTCACACCGGCCTACGGGCCCGGCAAGAAGTTGCCATATGTTGGCGTGCGCTCCACCTCGACGCCCCTCGGCGGCCCATCGTCGGGGGCTCGATCGGCGCACCGATCGAGTGCCACGGCGACCGCGATAGGTTGTGCGCATGTCAGGTGAGGTCTGCGGGAACGACGACCCGGTCGAGCGGCGCCCACCCACGATCTACGACGTCGCCGAGGCCGCCGGGGTCTCGCCGTCCACGGTCTCCCGCGCCTTCTCCCGACCGGGCAGGGTCAACGCCGAGACCGCCGAACGCATCAGGCGCGTGGCCCACGACCTGGGCTACCGGGTCAACCCCCTGGCGCGGTCGCTGCCCGTCGAACGCACCTCGATGTTGGCCCTGGTGGTCGCCGACGCCACCAATCCGTTCCACTTCGACATCATCCGGGGCGCGCAGGACGCCGCCACCAAGGCCGGATACACCGTGCTGCTCACCGACACCCGAGAGTCGGACCTGCTGGAACGCCAGGCGCTGGAACGCACCCTGCCGATGGTCGAGGGCATCGTCCTGGCCAGTTCTCGCATGTCGGACTCCACGATCCGGGTGACCGCCAAACAACGACCGATGGTCGTGCTCAACCGGGTGGTGACCGGGGTGCCGAGCGTGGTGACCGACATCAGTAGCGGGGCCCGCCGCGCCATCGACCACCTGCGCGGACTCGGACACGACAGGTTCACCTACGTCGCCGGCCCGGAGGCGTCCTGGACCGACGGGATGCGCTGGCGGGAACTGCGCGAGGCCGCCCGGGGCGCGGGCCCGAAGGTGCGCCGGATCGGGCCCTTCCCCCCGACCCTCGAAGGGGGAGTGGAAGCGGGGCGTGCGCTGCGCCGCGAACCCACCAGCGCCGTGATCGCCTACAACGACCTGCTCGCCATCGGCCTCATGGGCGAACTGCTCGGGCACGGCCACCGGGTCCCGGAGGACTTCAGCGTCATCGGGTTCGACGACATCTTCGGCGCCCAGCTGGTCACACCGGGGCTGACCACCGTCGCCGCCCCGCTCTACCAGATCGGTTCCACGGCGGTGGGCCACCTGTTGGCGGTGCTCAACGGCGCCCGACCCCAGACCGAGACCCCGCTGGTGGTGCCCACCTCGCTGATCCGTCGCCGCTCCACGGGACCCCACGGAGCCGACCCGGTGGCG
Source organism: Nocardiopsis sp. NPDC006832 (assembly GCF_040635885.1). NCBI lineage: Bacteria > Bacillati > Actinomycetota > Actinomycetes > Streptosporangiales > Nocardiopsidaceae > Nocardiopsis > Nocardiopsis sp. NPDC006832. The sequence goes on from NZ_JBEYLC010000008.1 coordinate 97,271, forward strand.
TGACGCCGGCCGTCCAGGGCAACTCACGGCAACTCGTTGCCGTCCGTGTGAGGTGGGCCTCAGCATGTGGCCATGACATCAACCGCGCCACTGGCACCGCACCCGGATCGTCTGCTGCCCACGGATCCGTCGGTCCGGTCGATCGCGCGACGGCTCTACCGGCACGTGCGCGAACTCCCGATCCTCTCCCCGCACGGGCACGTCGATCCACGGCTGTTCGTCGAGGACGCGGCCTTTTCCGATCCCGCGACGCTGCTGGTCACCAAGGACCACTACGTCACCCGGATCCTGCACGCCGCCGGGTTCTCCCTCGACGAGCTCGGCGTGGGGCGGGACGATCTGACCGAAGCCGAGTCGCGGTCGATCTGGCGCGCCCTGTGCTCACGGTGGGACGTCCTGCGGGGCACACCGTCCCGGTACTGGCTGGAGTCCGAGCTGTCGGAGATCTTCGGGGTCGAGCAACGGCCCTCGGCGGCCACCGCCGACGCGATCCACGACCGGATCGCGGAGTGCCTGGCCAGGGACGAGTTCCGGCCTCGGGCGCTCTTCCGGAGCTTCGGCGTGGAGGTGCTCGCCACCACCGACGACCCCGCCGACGACCTGCTCGCGCACCGCTCGCTGCGCGAGGACCCCACGTGGAACGGGCGCGTCATCCCCACCTTCCGGCCCGACCGTTACCTGGAGGCCGGCCGACCCGGATGGGTCGAGGACGTGGACCGGCTCGGCGAGGTCGCCGGGATCGACACGGGCGACCACACCGGATACGTCAGGGCCTTGGAGGAGCGCCGCCGCCGCTTCGTCGAGCTCGGGGCGACCTCGGCCGACCACAGCCACTTCGACGTGCGCACCGACCCGCTCGACGCGGGCGAGGCCGAACGGATCTACCGCGCCGCCCGCACCGGTACGGCCACACCGGAGGAGACCACGGCCTTCCGGCGTCACATGCTGCTGGAGATGGCCCGCATGTCCACCGAGGACGGTCTGGTCATGACCCTCCACCCGGGGGTGCGGCGCAACCACCACACACCCACCTTCCGGGCCCACGGACCCGACACCGGCCACGACATCCCCGTCCGGGCGGAGTTCACCGAGGCGCTGCGCCCCCTGCTGGAGCGCTACGGAACCCACCCGAACCTCCACCTGGTCCTGTTCACCCTGGACGAGACCACGTTCTCTCGTGAGATCGCCCCGCTGGCGGGCTTCTACCCGTCCGTGTACGCGGGCGCCCCCTGGTGGTTCCTGGACGCGCCCGAAGCGGTGCGCCGGTTCCGCGGTGCCGTGACCGAGACGGCCGGGTTCACGCGCACGTCCGGGTTCATCGACGACACCAGGGCCTTCTGCTCGATCCCGGCCCGGCACGACATGTCCCGCCGCCTGGACAGCGGATACCTGGCGGGGCTGGTCGCCGAACACCGGTTGGCGGAGGACGAGGCCGCCGAGGTCGCGGTGGAGCTGTGCACCACCATCCCTCGGGGGGTGTTCAAGCTGTGAACCCGTCCAAGGAAGGGGCGGACACGACCGCACGCACCCTCACCCGCGCCGGCCGGCCCGACCTCGAACCCGCACCGGTCCGCATCGTGCACCTGGGCCTGGGCAACTTCTTCCGCGCGCACCTGGCCTGGTACACCCACCACGCCCCGGGGCGCTGGGGCATCGCCGCCTTCACCGGACGCCGGGACGGACCCGCCGACGCGCTGCGGCCACAGGAGGGGCTGTACACACTCGTCACCCGACACGAGGACGGCGACCGCTTCGAGGTCGTGGGCAGCGTCTCCGCCGTCCACTCGGCCGCGGACCACGCCTCGTGGCTGGGCTACTTCCGCTCACCCGACCTGGCCGTGGTCACCTCCACGGTCACCGAGGCCGCCTACCTGCACGTCCCCGGCATCGGACTCGACGTCGACCACCCCGGAGTACGCGAGGACGTCGAGACCCTGCGGCGCGACCCGACGGCCCCGGTCTCCACCGTGCCCGCACGGCTTCTGGCCGGGCTCGCCGCCCGCGCACGCGCCGGGCTGGGGCCGATCACCCTCGTGCCCTGCGACAACCTGCCCCACAACGGCTCCGTTGTCCGCACCGTCGTCCGCGACATGGCCGCGCTCGTGGACCCCGATCTGCTCCCCCTGGTGGAGCGGACCGCCGTCTACGCCACCACCGTGGTCGACCGCATCACCCCGCGCACCACCGACGAGGACCGCGACGCGGTCCTGGCCCGGACCGGGGCGCGCGACGCCTCCCCGGTGGTCACCGAACCGTTCACCCAGTGGGTGATCGGCGGTGAATTCCCGGCCGGACGCCCGGACTGGGAGTCCACCGGAGCGGTGATCACCGACGACGTCACCCCCTACGAACAGTGCAAACTCACCCTGCTCAACGGCGGACACTCCCTGCTGGCCTACGCCGGGAGCGCTCGCGGACACACCACGGTCGCCGACGCCGTGGACGACCCGGTCTGCCTCGGTTGGCTGCGGGAGTGGTGGGAGGAGGCCCGCCCCCACCTCGACCTGCCCGAGGAAGAGATCGGGGACTACCTGGACGCGCTCCTGCGGCGCTGGTCCAACCCGAGGATGCGCCACCTGCTGGCGCAGATCGCCGCGGACGGGTCGGTGAAGCTCCCGGTCCGGATCCTGCCGACGGTGCGGGCCGAACGCGCGCGGGGACGCATACCTCGGGCGGCGTCTCGGGTCCTGGCCGCCTGGGTATGCCATCTGCGCGGCTTGGGCGCACCGGTCTCCGACCCCCGCTCCCAGCCGGCACGAAAGGCGGCCGCCGGCCCGGTCGACGAAGCCGTCCCCCGTGTCCTGGCCCTCCTGGACCCCTCCCTGGCACACGACACCACCCTGGCCGCCGAGGTCGCGCGCCGCGTCGAGGAACTCGACGCCGCTTCGTGAGCGCACACCGCCCCGGTCGCCCACACCACCCCGAACCGAACGAGGAACCGACCATGAAGATCGCCTCAGCGGACGTCATCGTGACGTGCCCCGGACGCAACTACGTCACCCTGAAGATCACCACCGAGGACGGGGTCACCGGCATCGGCGACGCCACGCTCAACGGGCGTGAGCTGTCGGTGGTGTCCTACCTGCGCGACCACGTGTGCCCGCTCCTGGTGGGCCGTGACGCCGGTCGGATCAACGACATCTGGCAGTACCTGTACCGGGGCGCCTACTGGCGGCGCGGACCGGTGACCATGACCGCCATCGCCGCGGTCGACTGCGCCCTGTGGGACATCCTCGGCAAGGTCACCGGACAACCCGTCCACCGGCTGCTCGGCGGGGCCGCGCGCGAGGGCGTCATGATCTACGGTCACGCCAGCGGGGGCACCATCGACGAACTCCTCGACGACGTGGCGGGCTACCTCGACCAGGGCTACAAGGCCGTGCGGGTCCAGGCCGCCGTCCCCGGACTGGACAGCACCTACGGGCTGCACCACCCGGGCACCGGCCACACCTACGAACCCGCCGACGCCGCGATGCCCTCCGACAACGCCTGGCACACGCCCTACTACCTGGACTTCGCGCCGAAGATGATGAAGGCGGTCCGGGACCGGTTCGGCTACGACTTCCACCTGCTGCACGACGTGCACCACCGGCTCTCCCCGCTGGAGGCCGCCCAGTTGGGCAAGTCCCTGGAGCCCTACCGGATGTTCTGGATCGAGGACGCGACACCGGCCGAGGACCAGGAGGCCTTCCGGACCATCCGGCAGCACACCACCACCCCGTTGGCGGTGGGCGAGGTCTTCAACTCCATCTGGGACTGCCGGTACCTGATCGAAAACCGGCTCATCGACTACATCAGGACGTCGGTCTCCCACACCGGCGGCATCACCCACCTGCGCAAGATCTTCGATCTGGCCGACCTGCACGGGGTGCGCACCGGTTCGCACGGTGCCGGGGACCTGTCCCCGGTGTCGTTCGCCGCCGCGCTGCAGCTGGACCTGACCGTGCCCAACTTCGGCATCCAGGAGTACATGGGCCACCTGGAGCCGGCCTCCGAGGTGTTCAAGACCTCCTACACGTTCGAGGACGGCTACATGTACCCCGGCGACGCCCCCGGCCTGGGCGTGGAGATCGACGAGGAGGCCGCGGCCCGTTACCCCTACGAACCCAGGTACCTGCCGGTGAACCGCCGCCTGGACGGCTCCATGCACGACTGGTGAGGGGAACCGACATGACGGTCTCGAACGAGGACGTCCTCGAAGCGTTGGGCGCGGCCGGGATCCTGCCCGTGCTGCGCACCCGCGACCCGTCGCGGCTGAGGGACCAGGTCCACCGGCTGCGCGACTGCGGTGCGAAGGCGGTGGAACTGACCACCTCCATCCCCGGCTGGGACGAGCGGCTCGCGGAATTCACCGAGACGATGCCGGACCTGGTCTGGGGAATGGGCACCGTCACCGAACCGGCCGTGGCCGAACGGGCGCTGGGGCACGGCGCGACCTTCCTGGTCAGCCCCTACCCGGTGCCCGAGGTGCGGCGTGCCGTGTCCGGCTCCGGGACGTTGCTGATCGAGGGCGGCCACACACCGGGGGAGCTCGCGTCGGTCGCCGCCGCGGGGGTCGCCAAGGTGTTCCCCGCACACGTGGGCGGGACCCGATACCTCCGTTCCCTGGCCCCGGTGTTGCCGGGATGCCGGCTGATACCCTCCGGCGGGATCGGCCCGCGAGAGGTGCCGGACTGGACGGCGGCCGGGGCGTTCGCGGTCGCGGTCGGCTCCGCGCTCTTGGAGGTCGACGACCTCGCCGGGCACTTCGCCGCGGCGCGCGAGAAGAGAGCAGAGGTGGAGCGGTGACGCGGTTCCTGGCCATCGGTGAGTGCATGCTCGAACTCACCCACCGCACCGAACGCGACCTACGCCTGAGCGTGGCCGGTGACACCTACAACACCGCCGTCTACCTGGCCCGGAGCACCATGCTCCAGGAGGTGGGCGTGGACTACCTGACACTGCTGGGCGACGACCACTACAGCGACCTCGTGCTGGAGACCATGCGCGGGGAAGGCGTGGGAACACACCTGGTGGGGCGGGTGAGCGGCGCCCAACCGGGGCTGTACCTGGTGCGCACCGACGACGAGGGCGAGCGTTCGTTCACCTACTACCGGTCGCGCTCGCCCGCGCGCGGACTCTTCGGCGAGGGGCACGACCTCGCCGATGGGCTGGGCGGCCACGACGTGCTCTACCTGTCCGCGGTGACCTTGCAACTGCTGACGGACAAGGCGAGGCGGCGCCTGTGGGAGCTCTTGGCGCGGGCGCGTGAACAGGGCGCGCGTGTGGTGTTCGACAGCAACTACCGGCCCGCCGGCTGGCCGAACCGGGAGGCCGCGCGCGAGGCGGTGAGCACGGCCTATGGCCTGGCCGACACGGCGCTGTCGACCTTCGACGACGAGAGGGCGCTGTTCGGCGACGAATCACCCGAGGCGGCGGCCCGGCGTCTGCGTGGCCAGGGGCCGCGGGAGGTCGTGGTCAAGGACGGTGCCCGCGGGTGCGTGGTCCTGGTCGAGGAGGAGACCGGCTCGGAACCGGTGCACGTGCCGGCCGAGGTGGTGGACGAGGTCGTCGACACCACGGCGGCGGGGGACTCCTTCAACGCCGGCTACCTCGCGGCGCGGCTGCGGGGGGAGGGCGCCGTGGAGTCCGCTCGCCGGGCGCACGCGCTGGCCGCCAGGGTCGTGGCCCGGCCCGGCGCGGTGGTCGAGGATCTGGAACTGCCGCCGCGCGGCGCCCGGCCGTAGGCGGTTCGGGGCGGGGTCCCGGTCGAGTCCCAGGCTCGACCGGGACCTTCCTGTTTCCCGAGCCCCGCACTGGTCATTCGGGTGGAGATCGCCCTGGCGTGGGGGAATTCGTGCGTGTTACCGTTGGTAACACACGTAGGCCGTCCCTCCACCCCCGGAGGGTCCGACGAAGGACGTAAGCGCATGAGCGAGGACACCGCCCCCACCTTCAGCCTGGAACCGAGTCAGGACGTCCGCGACGTCCGGGACTGGGCCCACGGGTTCGCCAAGGACGTCATCCGCCCCGCCGGGGCCGAATGGGACGAGCGTGAGGAGACGCCCTGGCCGATCATCCAGGAGGCCGCCAAGATCGGCCTGTACTCCCTGGACTTCTTCGCGAACCAGTGGCTCGAACCCAGTGGACTGGGCATCCCCGTCGCCTTCGAGGAGCTCTACTGGGGCGACCCCGGCATCGCCCTGTCCATCACCGGCACCGGTCTGGCCGCGGTCTCCGTCGCCTCCAACGGAACCCAGGACCAGCTCTTCGAATGGGTGCCGCAGATGTTCGGCACCGCCGACGACGTCAAGCTCGGCGCGTTCTGTTCCTCCGAGCCCGACGCCGGCTCCGACGTCTCCGCCATCAAGACCCGCGCCGTCTACGACCAGGCCAAGGACGAGTGGGTCCTCAACGGCGTCAAGACCTGGGCGACCAACGGCGGCATCGCCGACGTCCACGTCATCGTGGCCAGTGTGGAACCCGAACTGGGCTCGCGCGGCCAGGCGTCGTTCATCGTTCCGCCGAACACCCCGGGGCTGTCGCAGGGTCAGAAGTTCCAAAAGCACGGCATCCGCGCCTCGCACACCGCCGAGGTGGTCCTGGACGACGTGCGCGTACCCGGCTCCTGCCTGCTGGGCGGTAAGGACAAGCTCGACGAGCGTCTGGCCCGCGCCAAGGAGGGAAAGCGCTCCAAGGGACAAGCCGCCATGAAGACCTTCGAGGCCTCTCGCCCGAGTGTCGGCGTCATGGCGGTCGGCACCGCGCGCGCCGCCTACGAGTACGCCCGTGACTACTCCGTCCAGCGCGAGCAGTTCGGCAGACCCATCGGCGACAACCAGGGCGTGGCCTTCCTGCTCGCCGACATGGCCACCCGCATCGACGCCGCGCGCCTGCTGGTCTGGCGCGCGGCCTGGATGGCCCGCAACGGCAAGGACTTCGACAACGCCGAAGGTTCCATGAGCAAGCTCTACGCCTCCGAGACGGGCACCTTCGTCACCCAGAACGCTCTGCGCATCCTGGGCGGCAACGGCTACACCCGCGAGTACCCGGTGGAGCGCTGGCACCGCGACGCCACCATCTTCACCATCTTCGAGGGCGCCAGCGAGATCCAGAAGCTCATCATCGGCCGCACCATCACCGGCCTGCCCGTTCGGTAGAGACGATCTGATCGGGGGGACCCCTCTCGGGAGTGGAAGGGGGTGGGCGCGGACAATCCGGACACGCCCACTACCCTTTGGCGCATGAAACCCGGCAGCGGCACCCCCACGATCACCATCCCCGGCGGATTCAACGGTCCCGACGGGTCCGGCAACGGTGGTTACAGCGCCGGCCTGCTCGCCGAACGGCTCACCCGCGTCGGCGGCACGGCCGTACAGGTCACCCTGCGCACCCCGCCGCCGCTGGACCGGCCGCTGACCGTCGAACCCGATGGAGAGGACGCCCTGCTCCTGACCGGCGACGAGACCGAGGAGTCCGGCGAGACCACCCCGATCGCCGAGGCGGTACGCGTGGCCCCCTTCGACCGCGGCGTGATCCCCGGTGGTCCCGTCTCCGTCGCCGAGGCCGAGAACGCGAGCCGGCTCTACCCCGGGTTCGACGACCACCCCTTCCCGCGCTGTTACAGCTGTGGCCCCGAGCGCCAGGAGGGTGACGGGCTGCGCCTGTTCCCCGGCCAGGTCCTACCGGGCGACGGTCGCGCCAACGTCGGCAACACCGTCGCCTGCACGTGGGAGGTCGACGAAGCGGTCGACGACGGCACCGGCTCCGCCGCGTTCGCCCAGGTGTGGGCGGCACTGGACTGTCCCGGTGGCTGGTCCCACGACATCACCGGACGCCCCATCCTGCTGGGCCGCTTCACCGCCCAGGTGCTCAGCGTCCCGAAGGTGGGCCAGACCACCGTGGTCATGGGCCGGCTGGCGTCGGTGGACGGCCGCAAGATCCACACCGGAAGCGCTCTGTACGACGCCGAGGGCGGTCTCCTCGCCCAGGCCGGTGCGACCTGGATCGCGCTGAGGACCTGAACCCGCCCGGTGGCCCCGCGCCGCCCCGAAACCGCTACGGTGAACCCTTGTGGCCTTCGAAGACATCCGACAGACGGTGCCCGGTGAGAACGACGCCCCCGCCCCCCACCGTGGACGCAACGTGCGTGGACGCGACCCCCAACGGCGCAAGGCCATCCTGGACGCCGCCGATCGGGTGATCCAACGGGAGGGCCACGAGGCCTCCATGCTCGCCATCGCCACCGAGGCGGGCATCAGCAAACCCATCCTGTACCGGCACTTCGGTGACAAGGGCGGCCTCTACCAGGCGCTGGCCCGGCGCCACGTGGACCCGCTCATCGAGCGCATCCGCGCCGAGTTGCACCAGCACACCGACTTCGAGATCCGGGCCCGGGCCACCGTCGGCGCGTACCTGTCGATGATCTCCCAGAACCTCAACCTGTACCGGTTCCTCATGGACCGGGCCACCTCCGAGGACGTGCGCACCCGCAGCGACCTGGGCCTCATGGTCCGTCGTCTGGGCGAGGAACTCGCCGACCTGCTCCTCATCGAGAACCGTATCCAGGGTCGATTGCGCGCCCAGATCGCCGCGCACGCCGTGGTCGGCATGGTCCAGGCGGCGGGGGAGTGGTGGCTCGAACACCCCGAGGTCGGCGAGGACGAGATCATCGAGGACCTCACCGCGGCCGTGGTGGGCGCCATCCGCGGCAGCGTCGACTGACGACGGAGGACCCGGGTCCACCTCATCCGCCGAATCCACCACATGCCGCCCCACCAGTGGTGTTCGGGGTTCATCGACGTTTTCCGGTCGAGGACTTGACCTGGAGCGCGCTCCAGGTCCCATGCTTTGTCCCATGAAGGACTACTTCACCCCGGGCGAGATCGCCGAACGCTTCGAACTCACCCTGGACACCCTCCGCTACTACGAGAAGGCCGGACTGCTGCGCCGCGTCGACCGCGCGCCCAGCGGACACCGCCGCTACCGCGCCGACGACGTCGAACTCCTCCACCTGGTGCGCTGCCTACGCGACACCGACATGCCCATCTCCCGACTGCGCGAATTCGCCGAACTCGTGCGCGAGGGCGACCACACCATCCCCGAACGGGTCGAGGTGTTGCAGAGCCACCAGCACCGACTGAACGCGCACATCGAACAGCTGCGCGAACGCCAGGAGGCCATCCGCCACAAGATCGACTACTACCTCGGGGTGCTCTCGGAGCGTCCCGAACTCGCTCGGCGCCCCGAAGGTTCCATGGACACCCCCGTGAAGGAGACCGGTTGATGCGCTACACCACCATCGGCGACCGCACCGTCAGCGCCCTGTGCCTGGGCGCGATGCAGTTCGGCTCGACCACCGACCCCGACACCTCCCTGGCCCTGCTCGACCGGTTCGTCGACGCCGGCGGCACGTTCATCGACACCGCCGACTGCTACCAGTTCTGGGTCGAGGACGGCCGGGGGCACGAGAGCGAGACCTTACTGGGGCGGTGGCGGCGCGAGCGCGGTATCACCGACGAGGTCTTCATCGCGACCAAGGTCGGCGCCCAGCCCACCATCCCCGGCGCCGGGCTGGAGGCCCAGGAAGGGCTGTCGGCCCAGGCCGTCACCGCCGCGGTCGAACGCAGCAGGCGACGACTGGGCGTGGACACCCTGGACCTGCTCTACGCCCACAGGGAGGACCCCCTCACCCCGATCGAGGAGACCATGGGCGTCTTCGCCGACCTGGTCGAGCGCGGACACGTACGTGAGCTCGGGATGAGCAACCACCGCACGTGGCGGCTGGAACGCGCCCGCGCCGCGACCGAGAACCACGGATGGCCGCGCCCACGCGTCCTGCAGTACCGCTACACCTACCTGCAGGCGCGCGACGAGGTGCCCCTTCAGTCATCCGGGCACAGGTTCGTCACCCCGGAGCTGTTCGACTTCATCCGCTCCGAGGCGTCGCAGGGGCGCGATCACACCCTGTTGGTGTACAACTCGCTGCTGTCGGGCGCCTACACCCGGCCCGACCGGCCGTTCGAGTACGCCTACGATCACCCGGGCACCCCGGCGCGCCTGGCGGTGCTCGACGAGGTCGCCAAGGAGACCGGCGGTAGTCGCAACCAGGTGGTGCTCGCCTGGTTGCTGGATCACGACCCGGCCATCGTGCCGCTGGTGGGGGTCAGCTCGACCGGCCAGCTCGACGAGGTCCTGGAAGGCGTTGACCTGCGCCTGAGCGCCGAACAGCACGAGCGCCTCACCGCCGCGCACTGAGGGTCCGCGCGCAGAACGGGGGAGGGGCCGTGGCCGGAGGGGTTGGAAAGCGCTTTCGGTCACGGCCTCGCGCGGAGCCCGTCCAGACGCTCGCGTCCGGAATCGTGGGAAGCGCTTTCAGCCGCGGGCTCGAAGCAGGGGGCGGCTTCGTCGGGAGGAGAGTGCCCGGTGAAGCCGCCCTCTTCAGGCGAAGCCCTCAACCCTCACAATCGGTGCAAACGTCGCAAAGATGCACGTAGCTCTGCTTTTGCGGTTTCTTGACGCTTGCGACGGATACCTTCCCTAGGGAAGCGCGCGACCGGCCGGGTCGCCAACCCGTGGGAGGGGCCACTTGCCCGAAAGCACAGAGTCGTCCGACCGGCGTTCGGGCGCCGACGACAAGGCCTATGAGCAGATCCACTTCGCCTGGGCCGAACCCACCCTCCTCGGCCGTGTCGGACCCGGACCCGCCGCCACCTCACTGCCCGAACGCGACCAACCGGTCCTGCGCTCCTGGCGTGACCGGCTACTGCCGGCACTCACCGCCGACTACCGGTCCGCCCTGCCGGGCGTCGACCCCGGCGACTACCCCGAGACCCTGTGGGCGCACCACTACCCCGACGGGCAGAGCGCCCTCGTCTACCGATGGCCCGGCGACGTCCGCGAGGCCCACGCCTGGGCCATCGTCGGACCCACCGGCGGGCTCACCCTCTCGCGCATCCTGTCCCTGCACGAGAACCCCAACACCCGACCCGCGCAGAGCCGCCCACCCACACCCGGTTGGGCCACCATGCGCCCCCTGGCCACACCCGACCCCTGGGAACTGACCGCCGCGCCCGGTGCCCTGCGTACCCGCGACCGCCGCGCCGCCGAGACCCGCATCGGCGACGAACCACTCCTCGTCGGCGCGATCGCCCGCGCCCTGGCCCACCCCGACCGGCCCATCCACATCACCCTGGACCCGGAACGCGCCGACCTGTGGCAGGCCACCCAGCTGCGATTCCTCTGGGGCATGCACCGAATCCTGCACGAGGTCCTGACGCCACGGGCCGCGATCCCCGCCGCCGGCTGGAGCTGGTCCTTCTCCACCTACGACCCGGTCCTGGGCGTGGAGGACGGTCCGCACCTGGCCTTCGGGCCACCCGATGGCCCCGCCTCCGCCAAGGGCCCCTTCCGGGACCCGGCCCCGGCCGAGTACCTCAAGGTCGCCGACGGCCTGGTCACGGTCCTGCGAGAGGAGGGCGGCGACGCCCTGGCCCAACACCTGCGTTCCCGGGGTGTTCCCGAGGGGGCCACCTTCGCGGGCCGGCTCGACCGGCTCCACGACTGGCTCGACCCGCGCCCGACGGCGCCCGCCCGGACCGTCGAGCCGCCGGAAGCGGAGGAAGAGCTCCAGGAGGCCCCCGACCCGTTCTCCGACACCGAGGAAGGCCCCGAGGAGCGCGAGTTCCCCGACACCGTGGACCCCCTCGAACCCGAACCGCTCCCCGAGCCTCGGGATGACCTCGAAACGGGCCCGCCCGAATCACCGGAGCCGCCCGAGCCGGAGCACCACCACGAACCGGTCCCGGAATCGAAACCGGCCTGGACCATCGGCGCCTCCTCGGGCTCCACGGCCGCCGAGATCCCCGACCCGGCCCCGGACCCCGAACCCGACCACCCCGAACCCCCCGCCCCCGATCGCCCCGAAGGTCGCACCCCCGCCGACGCCCCACCCCTGCCGGTCCTCGACGAGGCCACCGAAACGGCCGTGGGGGAGGGCGACGAACCCCTCGACTACGCCTCCGAGACCGAACCGGAGGCCGGTGAGGGATACTCCGACTCCGACGACAACTGGCCCACCCACTACGTCGACCTGCCACTGGCCCGCCTGGAACGTTGGCACCGGCGACGCGGCCCCGAAGGCGCCCGCACCGACGTGGCCGACGTACGCGCCGCCATCCGGGCCGAACGCGCCGAACTCGGACGGGTACGCGGTGAACGCGACCATTACCACTCCGAGGTCCAGGAACTACGCAGGGAGATCGCTCGCTTGGACCAGTCCTGGATCGACGCCGACCCCGCCGCCGCGAACAGACGGGGGCGCCGTTGGCCCCGCCATCTGCTCCTGTTCCTCGTCCTGCTGGTGGCCTTCGCCGCCGGCCTGGAGACGGGGGCGCGGGCCGACACCGGCGTCCTCGACCTGCTGCGCGCCATCCCCGGCCTCCCTCTTGGCTAACGTGCTGGTATGACACCCGATGAACCCCGATCGGTCGAGCCCGCCGGCCTCTTCGACCTCGAACCGTGGAAGCCGATCCACCAGCTCGACCTGCCCCAGGAGATCCTCGACGATCTCGACACGAGCGCTCCCGAGGAGACCGGAGAGATCCTCCTGATGGCGAGCGAACTCCTCCTCGCCAACGAGCGTCCGGATCAGGCCCGGCTCCTGCTCCAGACGCTTCATGCCCATCCGCCCACCCCGGAGGACGGCCAGTACGCCCTGTTCGACCTGGTCTGCCTGTATGAGGACGAGGGGAACGAGAAGGAGGCGAACCGGCTTGTGAACGAGGCCGTGAACCCGGACGAGCTGACACCGGGCCCCGCGGCGCTCTTCGCCGAACGGTTCGAGAGCCGGGGTGAGGCGGACAAGGCGCTGCGCTGCTTCAACATCGGAGCACGCGACCACCTGGCGCTCCCGGCCGACGCGATCGCCGACCTGAGCGCCTACGACCTGCTTCCGCTCCAGGGGCGGGCACGGGTGCGGAAGGCGCTCGGGATGCCCGCCGACGAACACGACACGCACACCCTCGCCGCGCAGGAACTACTCCCGGCCGACCCCCTGGGAGTGGGTGACCCGCTCGACGGGCCCCTCGGATACGACGAGGAGGAGCCGCCCGCACAGATCGTCGCCGTTCAGGTGGTCTTCTCCCGCAAGGCGCTGCCCGAGGTCCTCGAACGTGGATGGGTCCGGCTCGAACGGACCGAGGCGACCTACTTCCTCGACGCCGAGCGGGAGCTGCGCGCCGAGGCCAAGGAACGACCGGACGTGCACTTCGTCGTGCTCACCGCGGAGGTGGGTGAGGTGGCGGACTTCGTCGCCCACACCGGACTCGACCCGTGCGACCCGAGAACCCTGATGGCGTGGAGCGAAGCCGAGGTCCCCGACGAGTCGGACCGTCGCCTGCCCTGGCCGCCCGAACGCAACCACACCTGCTGGTGCGCTTCGGGGCGCAAGTACAAGAAGTGCTGTGGATCCCCCTCCCTGCGCTGACCTGCCAGAGCGAGCGCCAAGGGCCGATGACGGGATAATCCGAACCGAATGCCCGTGACGGGAGTCGTACCCCGTTGCGTGAGAGTCCCCAGGTGGGACTCCGTGAGGAAATGGGAGCGGTCGTGTTCGGAATCCTGCGGCCCTGTCGGCACACTCTGCCCGGCGGGTTGGCCACGGAGTGGATGTCCCATCTGTGCGGGCTCTGCCTGGCCCTGCGCGATGGGCACGGTCAGGCCTCGCGCCTGGCCACCAACCACGACGGTCTGGTCATCTCGGTGCTGACCGCCGCACAGTCCCGGGCCGAGGCCGGAACCCGGGCCGTCGGCCCCTGCCTGTTGCGCGGCATGCGCTCCGCGCGGGTCGCCGACGGCACCGGTGCGAACCTGGCCGCCACGGTGTCGCTGATGCTGGCCTCCGGCAAGATCAGCGACCACATCGAGGACGGCGACGGGCGCCTCGCCCGGCCCGGAGTGCGCGCTGTCGCCGGGAGGATGGCGCGACGCTGGCAGCAGGACGCGAGGGAGGCGGGCACCGGTCTGGGCTTCGACACCTCCGCGCTCACCGCCGTCATGGATCGCCAAAGCGAGGTCGAGGCGGTCGCCGGTCCGGGCACCGACGTCCTCACCGTGACGGCACCCACCGAGGAGGCCACCGCCGAGGCGTTCGCGTACACCGCGGTGCTGGCCGAGCGCCCCGCCAACGCCGAACCGCTCCACGAGGCCGGTCGGCTCTTCGGTCGGATCGCCCACCTGCTGGACGCCGTGGAGGACCAGAAGGACGACCTCGCCAACGGTTCCTGGAACCCCCTGACCGCCACCGAGACCGGAGCCGACCGGGCCCGTGAGCTCTGCGACGACGCCGTTCTGGGCGTGCGTTTGGCCTTGGACGCCACCGAGTTCGCCGATGACCGCCTGGTCCGCGCCCTGCTCGTCACCGAACTGCGCCGAGCCGTCTCACGTACCTTCTCTCACGCCGGCCACCCGGGGCAGCCCGGATACGGTGCGGGCCATCCCGGATACGGGCCCGTCTCAGGCGGACACCACCACCCCGGGTACGGGGCCGGTGATCACTTCCACGGTGGTCACGGCGACCACGGTGGAGGTTCGGGGTCGGGACATGGACACGGCGGGGGTGGCTCCGGTGACGATGGCGGCCACCGGAGCAAGGGCGGCTGCTGCACCGCTTGCAACTGTGAGACCCCGGCCCTGGAGACACCACCCCGCTCTCGTGGCTTCTTCGCCGGTTGCGCCGCCGCTCTGTTCATGTGCTGTACCTGCCAGCTCTGCTGCCGTGGTCCACACCCCGGCCCCTGGACGGGCAAACCCCGGGAGGCCTGGTGCGACATCTGCGAATGCGTGGGGGACACCTGCGGTAACTGCTGCGGCTGTTGCGGTCGCTGCAAGGACTGCGACTGTAATTGCTGTGACTGACCCCGACCCGGTTCACCTCGGATGGATCGGGCGCCCTGGCCCGGAGCCCGCTCGGCCACCGCGGGAAATCTCGCGGAGAGCCTGTGGAAAACCCGGTCCGAAACGTCGGGAGGCCTGGTCAGGGCTTCTAGCATGGGAACCATGAACGAACTGTCACCAGAGCAGGTCGACCGGGTGATCACCCTGGCCATGGACATGGCCCGAGAGGGACGGACCACCGAACTCCTGGAGTTCCTCGACCACGGGCTCGCCGTCGACGTCCGCGACAACGACGGCAACACCCTGCTGATGCTCGCCGCCTACCACGGCAACGGGGAGACCGTCCGGGAACTCATCGGACGCGGAGCCGACGTGGACCTGCGCAACGGCCGCGATCAGTCACCGTTGGCCGGAGCGCTCTTCAAGGGTGAGGACGAGGTCGTCAAGGCTCTCGTCGAGGCCGGGGCGGACCTGGACGCCGGCACACCCAGCGCCCGCGCCACCGCACAGATGTTCGGCCGTACCGAACTGCTTTCCTGATCCCCACCATCGGCACGAAACACCGAAGAGCCGGCACGGTCGCCCGTGCCGGCTCTTCTCGCTAGTGCCGCGAAGCGTTACAGACTGCCGGCCTTGTGGGCCTCGATGGCCTTGCGCACGCCCTCACCGTAGGCCGGGTCGGCCTTGGTGCAGTTGGCGATGTGGCGCTCGATGGTGGCGTCGGAGGCCCCGTCGATCGCACGCGCGGTGTTGGCGAACAGACGCTGCTGCTCCTCGGAGTTCATCAGACGGAACAGGTCGCCCGGCTGCTGGAAGTAGTTGTCGTCGTCCTCGCGGTAGTTGAACCGGTCGGCGTTGGCACCCACGCCCAGCGCCGGCTCGGCGTAGGCGGGCTGCTCCTGCCAGCGGCCGTAGGAGTTCGGCTCGATACCGGGAACGCTGCCCTGGTTGCCGTCCACGCGCATGGCACCGTCACGGTGGTAGGTGTTGACCATCTTGGCGCCGCGCGGGTAGTTCACCGGGATCTGGTGGTGGTTGACGCCCAGGCGGTAGCGGGCGGCGTCACCGTAGGAGAACAGGCGACCCTGGAGCATGCGGTCCGGGGAGACACCGATGCCGGGGACCAGGTTGGCCGGGGTGAAGGCGACCTGCTCCACGTCGGCGAAGTAGTTCTCCGGGTTGCGGTTGAGCTCGTACTCGCCGACCTCGATGAGCGGGAAGTCCTTCTTCGACCAGACCTTGGTGAGGTCGAAGGGGTGGAAGCGGTACTCCTCGGCCTCGGCCTCGGTCATGACCTGGATGTACATGGTCCACTTGGGGAAGTCGCCCCGCTCGATGGCCTCGTACAGGTCACGCTGGGAGGACTCGCGGTCGTCGGCGACGACCTCACGGGCCTCTCCGTCGGTGTAGTTCTTGATGCCCTGCTGGGTGCGGAAGTGGAACTTGACCCAGACGCGCTCGTTCTCCTCGTTGATGAAGGAGTAGGTGTGCGAACCGAAGCCGTGCATGTTGCGGTAGCCGACGGGGAGGCCGCGGTCCGACATGACGATGGTGACCTGGTGCAGGGACTCGGGGAGGTTGGTCCAAAAGTCCCAGTTGTTCTCGGCCGAGCGCATGTTGGTGCGCGGGTCGCGCTTGACGGCGCGGTTCAGGTCGGGGAACTTCAGCGGGTCACGGAAGAAGAAGACCGGGGTGTTGTTACCGACGATGTCCCAGTTGCCCTCCTCGGTGTAGAAGCGCAGGGCGAAGCCGCGGATGTCGCGCTCGGCGTCGGCGCCACCACGCTCACCGGCGACGGTGGAGAAGCGGTTGAAGACCTCGGTCTTCTTGCCGACCTCGGAGAAGATCGCGGCCTTGGTGTACTGGGAGACGTCCTTGGTGACGGTGAAGGTACCGAAGGCGCCGGAGCCCTTGGCGTGCATCCGCCGCTCGGGGATCACCTCGCGGTCGAAGTGGGCGAGCTTCTCCAGGAACCACAGGTCCTGCAGCAGCATGGGGCCGCGCGGACCGGCCGTGAGGCTGTCCTGGTTGTTGGCGACGGGGGCACCGTTCGCCGTGGTCAGCGGCTTGGTGTTGTCCTGGTACGACATGTGTTCCTTGTACCTCCACGGAAGGCGGTGGGATCACCGACAGGTGTCGGGCCTCGTGACACCCACGCGAGTGGTCTTCGCGGCGGAGTTCGTCGTGCCACGCTCGACGCCTCGGGCCGGGACCGCTCTGGTGCTTTCTCGTATTGAATCAGTTTTCTGGATTGATTCCAAACTAGGAGCCGATCCGTTTTGGGGCAAGGTGCGTGTCACGACCCGGATCGGACGCGGGAATGTGTTGTGCCTCACACGTAGGCCGCCCTCGGATGAGGTCGAGAGGCGTGCCGGTACGGGTCCCGGTCCGTGGCACGAGGAACGGGAGCGGCCGGCGGGGATGGGATGGCCCTTGTTCTCCGGGCGTGAGCCTTCCGGCGCACGGCTCTGGCGTCAGCCCGGGGTGGAGTCCGGCTCGGAGGTGTCACGCACCGGGGTGTCCTCCACCCGTGAACCGGGAGCGCCCCGATCGGGGGCGGCCGGATTGTGCGCGTGCTGGGGTGGCGCCATGTCGTCCCCGACGCCCTCACCCGCCTCCGGAATCCGCAGCGCCAACAGGGCCACGTCGTCCCCACTGGGATTGATGCGCACCAGGAGTTCGTCGAGGAAGTCCTCCAACCCCAGGTGGGTCAGGTCCATGGCGTGCCCGCGCAGCTTCTCCAACCCCGTGTCGAGATGCTCATCGCGGTTCTCGACCAGACCATCGGTGTAGAAAAGCACCGTGGATCGCTCCGGAAGCTCCTCCCACGCGTCGGGCCACTCCAACCCCAGGTGTAGGGCGGAGCTCATACCGATGAGGGGACCGTGCCCCTCCTCCAGGTATCGGGCGGTCCCGTCGGGTGTGATGAGCAACGGCGGCGGATGCCCGGCGTTGACCCAATGCAGGTGCCACGGGCCGCCGTCGGTCCCCTCGATACGGGCGATCACGACGGTGGCCATGGGCGCGTCACTGGTGTTGGTCATGACCTCGTCCAGACGCCGCATGATCTGGCTGGGCGGCTCCTGGCGGTCCCAGGCCAGCGCGCGCAGCATGTTGCGCACCTCCGCCATGTGCCCCGCCGCGTGCAGGTCGTGCCCGACCACGTCCCCGATGACCATGGTCGTGACCCCGTCGGCCAGCAGGAACACGTCGTACCAGTCCCCGCCGACCTCCGCGGCCCGCTGCGCCGGTTGGTAACGGGCGGCGAACCTCAGGTGGTCGATCTGCGGCAGCGGGGTCAGGAGCTGTCGCTGAAGGGTCACCGCCATGTCGCGCTGCTGCTCGTACAGACGGGTGCTCTCGATGACCAGACCGGTACGGCGGGCGATGTCGCCCAGGAGCAGGATCTCGGCCTCGGTGTGGCCGGCCCCCACACCGGTGCGTCCCACCGTGAGCGCGCCGAAGACCTTCCTGCGGCTGTACAGCGGCACCACCACCGCGCTGCCCTCACCCAGGACCTCGAACAACCACCGATGCGCGTGGGCGAACGGCTCGTCCGGCTCGTTCGCCTGGGCCTGGGCGTCCAGCAACACGGGGCGGGTCCCGCGCAGGGCCCGCGCCAACGCCGAACGCGACGGGTGTGAGGGCGGCGGCAACGGCCCCTTCAACGAATCGTCGACGTCGGGGGCGCCCTGGGAGTGGACGGCCGCGCGCCGCATCCGACGCTCCGTGTCGGCCTCCGGAAGCAGGTCGACCACCGCCCAGTCGCCCATCTCCGGCACCAACAACCGCACCAGTTGGTCCAACGCCTCACCTATGTGCGAGGCCGAGATGAGCAGGACCGAGCTCTCCGCGACCATGCTCAGCCGTGCGGTGAGCTCCTCCAACGCCGCCAGGTGCGACGCGGTCTGTTCCCTGGCGTCCCGGTGCTTCTTGAAGTTGTGGAAGACGATGACGGCACCCACCGTCCGATCCATCTCCTGGAGGGGCGTGGCCGCCCAGATGATGGGTACGAGCGTGCCGTCTCCGCGCAGGAAGAACTCGTCGCTGCCCTCGGTGGGCCGACCGCTGTCCAACACGCTCTGGGCGAGGCACTCCTCGCGCGGAAGCTCTTCGCCGTCGGCGTCCCTGTGCATCAGGTCGTGCAGGTCGGCGCCGAACAGCTGTTCCTCGTCGCGGCCCACGATCTGACGCGCGTAGGGGTTGGACACGGTGATGCGGCCGGCGGTGTCGATGACGAACAACCCCGCCCCCACCTCGTCGAACACCGCGCGCAGCATGGCGCTCTCCGGTGGCCCACCGGTGTCGCCCATCGTCCTCACCTCCGGCGGCCACGCCGTGGAACTTCCTCTGGGTCCTCCCCGGGCCGCGTCGGGTCGCATCGAAATACCCGATCGAACGTTGGGTACACGCAAAATCTCGGTAAGTGATGACGATCCGCGAACGGGCCTCCGGCCCACGAGCGCCGCCGAACCTCCGTGTCGTCCCCACCCGGTTCACACCGTCGGGGCGAGACTGGGGCTGTGAACCACGGCCCCACTTGTCATAGCCGAGGAGGACGCCCATGGACTGGAGCGTGATCCTTCCACCGAGCGAGTCGATCCTCGAACTCATCGCGCGGGGCAGCATCACCTTCCTCCTGCTGGTCCTGCTGCTACGGCTCGTCGGCCAACGGGAGTCCGGCGGCCTGGGCATCACCGACCTGCTCGTGGTCGTGCTCATGGCCGACGCCGCCAGCGCGGGCATGACCGGGAACGCCGACACGATCGGTGACGGCCTGGTACTGGCGGCCACCATGCTGTTCTGGAGCGTGGCGCTCGACGGGGTCGCCTACCGCTGGCCGGCCTTCGCCCACCTGATCAAGGCCCGCCCCCGACCGCTCGTCCTGGACGGCCGACTCGACCGCCGGGTGATGCGACGCGAGTTCATCACCGAGGAGGAGGTGCTCACCCAACTGCGGCTGCACGGTTACAGCGACCTCGACATGATCGCCCGCGCCTACCTGGAACCGAACGGGATGATCAGCATCGTCCCCAAACCGGACAGGAAGCCCTGAACCCGGCCCATCCCTGAGGCAAGGTGGGTTTTGTCGGCGAAACCGCAGGTTAGGAGGACCATGAGAGTCGATCATCGCTCGACGCGAGGGGGGAACATGATCGCCTATCAGGAACTCATGGAACACGTGGCCCGCGAAGGCGGCACCTCCGACAACGAGGAGGCGCGCCGAGCGCTGGAGGCCTCCGCCGAGGTACTGGCCCGGCACACCGACCCGGATACCCGCGAGTATCTGCGCGAACAACTCCCCGCGATGCTGCGCGACCATATCCCCGAGCAACCGGGTGCGCCGGCCCTGGAGAGCGGTGAACTCTCCGAGGAGGTCGCCCAACGGATCGGCTGCCCTCCGGAAAGAGGCGTGCGCCTGATGGGAGCCGTGCTCTCCGGGATCCACCGGAGCGATCCCCGGCTCGCCGAGGAACTGGCCTCTCGGCTTCCCGACGAACTCGCCGAGTGGGCCCGCGACCCCCAGGGAGCGCGCGGCCGGGCCGATACCGGCCAGACGGACACGCCCGACCGCCTGGATCAGGCCGGCCTGGAGCGGGCCTTGGAGGGGCTTCCCGACTGGCAGGGCGACACCGAGGGTCTGACCCGGTCCGTGAACCTGCCGGTCGACCGGCTCACACCGCTGCTGAATCAGGCCCACAAGGCGGCTCGCGAACTCGGTCACGGTTTCGAACACCACACCACCGGCACCGAGGTCGTCTTCACCGTGCGGACCGCATCGATAGGCGCGGTGACCACCCGGGACATCGAGATGGCGGAACGCGTCGACGCGGCCATCGCCAAGATCGGTTCCGGTGGCTGACGCTTCCGCCGCCCACGGTCGACAAAGAGAAGGACCCGACACGTCCGTGTCGGGTCCCCTTTTCTTCTTGGAGGCTACTTCTTCTCCTCAAGACGTAGAGCGACGCCCAGAGCGAAGAAGGTGGGAGCCCACTGTCCGACGAAGATGCCCCACCGGTCGGCCCGGTCGAGGGAGGCGTCCTCCTTCTTCTTGGACATGGCCCAGCTCAGGAACGCCAGGCCGATGCTGGCGGTACCGGCGGTGTAGGCCATCTCGGAAGTGAGGCCGATTTCGGACAGCTTCGCGATCATGAGGTCCCCTCGATGTCGGGTGCGGTTCGTGGAGCACCTGCCCGGGCGAACACCAAGGTACGGGCAGGAACAGGCAAAACATGCGGTGCCCGGACACGTGCTCGCGACGGCCGGGACCGGTACCGGTGGCTCGGTGACGCCTTCCGCCTGAACTCGACCGCCACGGCGAGACCGCCCGAAGGACCGCCGAGGTACCCGGCCCGCGTTTTTCGCGCAAATGGTTGACATTATTCACAGAGTTGTATTTAAGATGATGACGCCAATACACGGAACGGCTCGCCGCTGACCCGGCGTGGGCCGCGGCCCGCCGGAAGGGGGGCACCTTCACACTCGGCAGCGACCCCTGAGCGGAAAAGGAACACCCCCCATGCGCAGACACGGTTTCGGTGGGTTGCTCACCGACGACCAGTGGCACCGACTCGTCTCCTCGACCCCTTCCAGCGCCTTCACCCGTGGGCAGGTCCTCCTGCACCAGGGCGACACGGGCACCGGCGTCCACCTCATCCTCGGCGGCCGCCTCCGCGTGGAGTCGGTGTACGCCGACGGCACCCGGGCCCCGCTGGCCTTCCGATCCCACGGTGAGATCCTCGGCGAATCGGTCCTGGCCGGCGGGGGAGTGACACGCAGCGCCACCGTGGTCGCCCTGACCGACGGCGCCACCGTTCACCTGCCCGCCGAGCGTTTCCAGCGCAGGCTCAAAGAACTCGACCTGGTCTCCCGGCTGTGGGAGAGCGTGGTCAGACGGCAGAGCGAAAGCGACCAGATCCGCGTCCAGCTCTCTCGGCTACCGGCCGAACGTCGCCTGCCCGCCGCCCTGGTCCACCTGGCGACCATGCTCGGCGAGCCGATCCCGCCCCCGCTCACTGACGCGCCCGACCGGCCCGACGACCCGGGCCGAGGCGTGCTCCTGAACATCCCCCTGCCCCAACAGGAGATCGGCGGTTTCGTCGGGCTCTCCCGCACCTCCGTGCACAACGCCTACACCCGTCTCAAGGAGATGGGGCTGATCCGCACCGGTCGCCAGTACGTGGCCCTCCTCGACCTGGTCCGCCTGGAGGCCATCGCCCGGGGAGACGAACCCGGCTGAGGTGCCGTGCGTCACTTCCCTCCCGTTGTGTTCAGAACTGAACAAAGTCCCATCGGACACCGCGCGATGCTGCCCGCGGACGGGCCGCCGAGGCCCACTCACCCCCTGAGGAGAATCGGCATGGAACTGGATCTGCCCGCACACGGTGACGTCACCCCGCTCCCGCTCTACCGGGCCGTATTGGCCGTAGACATGGAGAACTTCAGCAGTACCAGCGCCAGGAACCAGCAGATCATCGGCGCTCTCATCCCGAAGGTGCTGGAGGAGGCGCTGAAGGAGTCCGGCATGGCGAAGGTCTGGGAGGAGAGGCTGTTCGCCCGGCACGGCGGCGACGGCTACGTCTTCGGCACCGACCCCGAACACCTGCCCTTCCTCATCAGCCCCTTCCTGGGCAACCTGCAGAACTCCCTGGAGCACATCCAGCCCGTCCTGGCCGCCCTCGACCGGGACCTGCGCATGCGCCTGCGGGTGAGCATCGACGTCGGTCCCCTGCCCTACCACGGCGCCGGAGACCCCAAGAACGCCATGGGCGAGGCCATGATCAGCACCCACCGCCTGCTCGACTCCGAACCGGTCCGCGCCGAACTCAAGCGCACCGACCCCGACACCACGTTGGTCGCCGCCATCATCTCCCGACGCGTGTACGAGGACGTGGTTCTGGGCGACTTCACCACGGTGCGCCCCACCCGGTGGCGTCAGGTGAACGCGACCGTGGGCGGCAAGGGCTTCTCCGCGGAGGGCTACCTGTTCGTCCCCACCCCTTCCTGGGGTCCCGACCCCGATGGGGACACGTCGCCCAAGGACACCCCCGACGACGGTGCCCCCACCGGTGACTCCGGCGGCGCCACCACCGACGACGCTCCTTCGCGTACACGCTCTGTACCTGAGCAGGTCGACGCCTACAACGAGTACGCGGTTCGCAACAATAACCGCGGCCAGGTCGTCCAGGGCGGGACCATCAACGGCGGCGTCCACTATGGGGAGAACGTCGATGACCGCTGAACCAACGGGCTCCGAGCACGACCCGCCCCCTGAACGACGGCAGGCGCAACCGACCGAAGAAGGGGGCGCCAAGGATGCGAAGACCACTGGGGAGCGCCCTTCCGAAACCAAAGGGGACGCCACGAAGAAGGGCCGCCGCAGGCCCCGCTTCGGGAATAAGGTCGACAAGAACAGGGGCCAAGCCGTCGCCGCCGGAAAGATCAACGGCGGCGTCCACTACCACGAGCACATCGGCGAGGGCATCACCCAGCGACTCCGCCAGACCGCCACCGTCGACGAGGAACGCGTCAAGGAGGTGCGCAACACCTTCTGTGCCGCCGACCCCGCCGCGTACGACATATTCCGGAACGAACTCAGGGACGACGGCGTGGGGGTCGTTTCGGGCAAACCCGGAACCGGACGCTTCACCGCCGCTCTGCATGCGTTGGCTTCGGTACGACTCGGAAGCCCGATCGAAGAGCTCACGATCGACACGGCGGCCAAGGACGCCGGGGTCTCCCTGATCAACGTGGATTCCGACGAGTCTCTCCTACTCGACCTCACCGGACTGCCCGAGCCCACGACCACGCAGAAGGTGGCCCTTCGAGGGTTGGCGATGGGCGCACGTCGATCCGGTGCTCTGCTGGTGTTCGTGAGCGATTCGGTCTCTAGGGGCTTCCCAAACGACCTCCGGGCCCGGTTGCGTATCGACGCGCCGGCCGGTGCGATCGATGTCTTCCGCCGCGTCATGGGCCGCATATGCGGTGAAAGGGCCACCGCGCTCTGGTTGGACACCGCCGAGGTACGCGAGGCCCTGGAAGGTGCCGAACCCGCCCGGGTCATCACTCTGGTTCGTGAGGCACACCGGCGTAAGAACTCCTTCACCGATGAGAAGGAGTGGATCGCACACGTTCTGAAGGACCACGTTGAGAACTCCGACGATCTGGCCGGATGGTTCCGCGAACACGCTCTCGACACCGAGTTCCAGCGTGTATTGCTGGCCACCGTCGCCCTGCTGGAAGGGGGACCCCGGGCGGCCATCGCTCACCATGCCCGTGGGCTGGCGAAGGTGTGGCACGTTCCGCCGCTATGGCGTACCCCCATCTCCGGCGACGGGCTCACCTCCCACCTGGGGGAGATCAAGGCCCACGTGCGTGAGGACGGCATCTACTTCAATCGGCCCAAAGCCGCTGACGAGGCGCTCGACTACCTGTGGCGTGAGCACCCAGAGACCCGCACCCTCCTTCGGGAATGGGTTCCCGTGGCCGTCGCCGACCTGGGTGAGCACCACCGGTTGGAGGCGGCCCGGCGGTGGTTGCGCCTGGCCCGCAGACAGCGGGACTTTGCCCCGGTCCGCATGCTCATCGAGGAGTGGGGCAATACCAAGGAACTCATGTGGGAGGCCATCCCCGTGGTGGCCGAAGCCGCACTCTCGCCCGAGTTCGGCCCCCGAGTGCGCCGACTGCTCTACAACATCGCGAGCTCCCCGCGAGTGCGTATGAGTGACCGGACTGTTTTGGAGGTCTGCCGGGTCTACGGCCGGATCCAGCCCGAGACCGCACTGACCCGCATCCGTGCCATCGCCGAGAAGGTCTTGGTGTTCTGGGACCCGAGCCTGGTCCAGGCATTGGAGGACATCGCCGGGGAGCCGGAGAACACCGGCGTCGTCCTGGAGTCCCTGGTCGACTGGACGTTTCGGGAGAGGAAGGGACGAGCGAACGAGGTCGCTGCTCTGGCGCTGTGCCGTCTGCTCGCCCGTGGGGGCAAGGCAGGGCCACGAGTGTTGGTGGACTTGTGGTCGGGGGAGAGGACATCCGACGAACTCGCTCGCGCCTGGCAAGCGGCCACCTCATCTGAGGCCGAGGTAGGAAGGGCGCTGTGGGCGTGGTTCGACGCCCTGGCCGATTGCCGGGACGCGAGCGACATCGGCTTCGAGGTGCTCAGAGGCGTCGCCCGTGAACACGGCCCCTTCCGGTCCGCGCTCGAACGGTGGATCAACCGTTGGCGGCACGCCCACACGCACAGAGCTCCGGCCATCGAAGAACTGTGGCGGATCATCACTGAGGAGAGGAAATGATGATCGGACGTGGACGCGGAACCAAGCGCGGTAATAAGCACGATACGCCGGTGTGGAGCATCGCCTTCCGCTCACCGGACACGACGGTGGAGTTCCAGGCCAGGGTCCCGAGCGCCGCGGCCGGGATGGGGTTCGAGGCCACCTTCGAGATGACCATCGCTTGGAACGGGGCGGGAGCTGCGGCGCAGGCGCGTGCGCGCGCCCTGCTGCAACGCGAGGTCATTCGGATCGCGAAGGGGGTGAGCTCGGGGTTCACCCTTGGCGACCGAGGGAGCGCCGAGGCCGAGATCGGCTGCGCCCTGGCCGAGGCGAAGGGAACACATGAGGAGGTGGTGCGTGAGGTCGCGGTCCTGGCGCGGTTGTCCGTAGACAAGGAGGACCTCGACCTGGAACGCGAACGAGAACGCGTGGGCCCACGCAACGAGGTCGAGCGGGCCGCCCACCGAGTTCGTATGGAACGGGTCCGTGAACTTCAGCGCGACGTGCTCAGTGACCCGCAGGTGGCCAGGGTGTGGTGGTACGAGCAGAACCCTGACCTGCTGCACGAGATCGAGAACGCCGGGGCGGCTCTCGACCTGATGAGCACCTCGGGGAACAGGTCGGAGGAGGCCGGTGAACATCGTGGTGGAACGGACGATCCCGTACTCGACGCCTTCCTGAGTGGTCTGTCGGAGTGGGAGGTGCCCTCGGCCCTGGAGCGTCTGACCACCATGTTCGAAGGGCTCGAACGCCGCGACCTGGCCGAGCGGCTACGCGAGAGGTGGCTGAGTAA
Organism: Nocardiopsis sp. NPDC006832; assembly: GCF_040635885.1. Taxonomy (NCBI): domain Bacteria; kingdom Bacillati; phylum Actinomycetota; class Actinomycetes; order Streptosporangiales; family Nocardiopsidaceae; genus Nocardiopsis; species Nocardiopsis sp. NPDC006832. The sequence goes on from NZ_JBEYLC010000008.1 coordinate 123,215, forward strand.
TTGAGTGAGGGCCGGGGCGCTGGCCCCGAATGAGCGCGGCCAAGGCGATCGACCTCTCCCGACGGCTCGGGAACGCCTTCCGTTGAGGGCGTGAAGCCCGGGTGGGATGACGAACACGGATTTCGGTGGAGAACAAGTGCCCAACGCCATCTGGTTGGTCGTGTTCACGCCAAGTATAATTTGGTGTATTCGTTGAAAACTTCGGTCGGCAGGCGCATGACGTAGCCGGTGTGTTCCCGACCCCCCGACCTCGCAAGCGGCGCCGTCCCCCCGACGGCGCCGCCCGTCGCATTCCTCTTCGAAGGAGGCCAGGCCATGGAGAACACGGCCCGAGAGCGGATCATCGAGCAGGAACAGGTATCGGTGGACCGGGCCCACCGATACCTGGAACGGCAACGTGTGAAGACCGAGCGGCTCGCCGGGGTGAACGCCGCGGCCAGCGCCAAGGACGGTGTGGCCCAGCACGCCGAGTTCACACGCTGGGCGCAGGAGTACCGGATCGACGAACGGCAACTCGTCGTCCAACGGGTCGACCTGCTTGAGAAGGCCGAGGCCGAGACCTTCTACATCGGTCGCAAGAACGTGCGCGACGAAAGTGGAGAAGTCTTCGTCATCAAGTGGACCAACCCTGCGGCCGTACGCTGGCGGCGCGAACGCGGAACCGACAAGGGCGTGGTCACGCTTCGCCGGCGCCTGCGCTGTCGCGGTGAACGGGTGGTCGACTACCACGACGAACTCGTCCGCGACGTCGGTGGGCCCACCTACGGGACGCCGTCCCCGGCACGGGTCGCGGCCATGGTCAAGGCCCGCGGCGAGCAGCAGTCGGGCATGCCCGAAGACCCCTTCCTCCACGAGGAGCTGGACCGTTCCCGTGACGGGCTGATGCGCGACATCGTCGAGACGATCCACCGCGACCAGCTCGACCTGGTCTGCCACGACCGCCCGGGCGCACTGGTGGTCCAGGGCGGCCCCGGAACCGGCAAGACCGCCATCGGTCTCCACCGTGTCACCTGGCTGCTGGACAACGACCACTTCACCCCGGAACAGATCCTCGTCGTCGGCCCCACCCGGCACTTCCTCGACTATGTCAGCGAGGTGCTGCCCTCTCTCGGCACGCGTGGGGTGACCTCGGTGCGCGTGGACGACCTGTGCCCGGGGCGTATCGATGGCCAGGACACCATCGAGCAGGATCAGGTCAAGTCCGACGCCCGCATGGCGCAGGTCCTCCGCCGAGCCGTCCACGACACGGTGAACGAGGGCGCCTGGACCAAGTTCCTCGACGACGGGCGACTCGTCGCTCACATCGACGACGAAACCCTCGCGGTGGACAGTGCGGAGATCCAACGGCTCTTCGAACGGACACAGGACCTGGACATGCCCTTGGACGTCCGCCGCGAGCGCTTCACCGACCTGCTCGTCGACCACATGATCGACCAGGTCACCTATAGCCCTCGCGGACATGGTCGTGCCCTGCGTCAGCGCGTCACCGCCCAGCTGTCAGGTCCCGTCAACGCCACCTGGCCCAAGGTCTCCGAGAGCCGTCTGTACCGCCGCCTCCTGAATGACGCCGACCTGTTGGCCCGGGTGTCCGAAGACGTCCTCACCGACCGGGAGCGCTCGATCCTGCACCGTCGCCCGGTCGGACCGGTCGGTCAGGCGACCTGGACCCGCGCGGACCTGCCCTGCCTGGAGGAACTTCGGATCCTGCTCAGTGGGCAGACCCCCGATCGTCACCGGCACATCGTCGTCGACGAGGCACAGAACCTCACCCCCATGCGGCTGCGCGCCCTGGCCCGCCGTTGCCCCACCGGTTCCTTCACCCTCCTGGGCGACCTCGCCCAGGCCACCGGAACGCACCATTACGCCGACTGGTCGGCGCTGACCGAGCACCTGGACCTGCCGGACGGCTGGGAGCAGGAGGAACTCACCCTCGGGTACCGGATTCCCAGTCAGGTCATGCACACCGCGGTCCCCGCGGCCGTGGCCGCCTCCGAACTGACGACCTTCCCCACCACCCTCCGGGCGCCCCGAGACGGGGAGTTGTCCATGACCCGGTTGGGCCGGGACGACCTGGTCGACGGTGTCCGGCGTCGTGTACACGAGTTGGCGGCCGGTGCGGGGGAGCGTTCCGTGGCCGTCATCGTCGACGACGCCTCCAACCACATGGAGACGATCGCGCGGGCGTTGGCTTCCGATCCCACGTTCACCGGTGACAACGTCCATGTCCTGGGCGCGTCCACGGTCAGCGGCCTGGAGTTCGACCACGTGGTGCTGGTGGAACCCCGCGAGATCGCACGTTCGGGTCCTGGAGGCCATGGGCGACTCTACGTGGCGCTGACCAGGTGCACCCGAACACTGTCGGTCCTGTACGCCGGGGCGCTGCCCGACAGCCTGTTCGCCCCGAACGCACCGGTCGAGCACGAGGAGCGTGCCTGCGTCCGCCACCACGCCGACGGTCGGCGTTGCGACAACCGCACGAAATCCCCGGACGGCTGGTGCCGGGAACCCGGCTGCGACGGTTACCGCACCGCACATCCCCTTCCCACGAGTCCACCGGTCAACGTGTTGGAGCCACCGGCCGGGGCGGACACCCCCGCCCGGCTGAGGGAAGGGGCCCGGGCGGAGGAGATCACCGTCGGCGCCGCGGCGCGTGCCCGGTTCGCGGTCCTGCACCGGGCAGGCGCGTGGGACGCCCAGGTCGAGGTCCGTGCCATGCTCACGGACTTCCTGGCCGAGGGGCGCCAGACGCGGCGTGCGGACGGCTTCTGGCAGCTGGAACACGAGGGCTACCGGTTGGTCTTGGACCGCGTCGCCGCTTCCGTGGTCGATTACCAGACCGTGCACGCCGAACGCACCTGGCTGCAACACCGGGCCGGAGTCGCCTCCAGGATCTCCGCGCGCGTCCGGGCCGAGACCACCATCAAGGAAACGGAAGAACAGCGGATGGGCGCGCACACCTCACCGGTTCCACCACAAGGCGGCCCGCAGGACCCCACCGCCACCGAACACCTGGCGTTGTTCCTGGCCGCACGCGCGCGGGCGAGGGGACCGCAGGACCAGGGCGCGGCCGGTTTCCTGCGCCACAGCCTCCTGGCCGGCCTGTACAAGGCGGGACACCGTCCGACCGAGTCGGAGGGTGAGGACGTGATCTGCGCATCGGTCGGTGGGTCGGTGCTGTACCGGATCCTGCCCGACACCGACACCGGCTACGAACGGTTGCGCGAGGCCGCCCTGGAGGCGTTGGAGTGGCGTTGGTCCCGGGGGTCAAAGGCCGATCGGGTGTGCCTGGTCCTGGCGGAGGAACCGAAGGAAGAGTGGGCGTCCGCCGCGCTCACCGGAACCATGGGGGTGGCGGTCATCTGGCACGACGAGGACGAGTGGCGGGGCGAGGCCGCCACCTCGCTGAGGGCGCGTGCCGCTGATTGAGCCCTGATCGTTCTTCGGAACGGTCCTGCCGAAGGACGACGCCGTGGCCTGGGAGAGGCCACGGCGTCGTCATGGTGGGAACAGGAGTCCGGTGGGATCGAGGGATGATCGGATCCGCACCCTTACCGAGGATCACCCCTTTGTCTTTATCGCTCTCCTGCTCAGGTGAATCTTCTTCATATTCCATGGTGACCCCGTGGTGTTCTCGCGGTCGGGAAATGTCGTTTGCACAAGGCGTTCCTGGAAGTAATCTTCATCGAACGCCCCATGGGTCACGGATGGGTAACTCCTCGCCGAAGTCCTGATTCGGTGGATTTCGGTATCGGAGAATGAAGACCCGGCGACCACGGTGGATGCCGATGGACTGTGTGCGCGGAGGGTGTGGGGTGGGAAGGCAGGGTTTCGGAGGTCTGCTGCGAAACGAACAATGGAACACGTTGATCGACGCGGGTCGGATCAGGGTCTTTCTGTCCGGTGAACAGATCATTCACCAAGGACAACCGGACGACAGCGTTTATTTTCTGGACCGCGGAAACGTCAAGGTGTCCGTGACGCATTCCGATGGGATCGAGACCCTGGTGGCCCTGCGCGGAGCAGGCGAGGCGCTGGGGGAGTTCTCCGCGCTCTCCGGACTCCCGCGAACGGCGACGGTGCGGGCCTCGGGAGGCCGGTGCACGACCTACGCCCTGAAGGGTGACCGGTTCCGCGGTCTCATCAGGAGCATGGACCTGGACCGCCTGCTGTGGAAGCACATCGTGCGCCGCCAGGAGGAGAGTGAGGGGTTGCGCGCCGAACTCCTGGCCCTGAATCCGCGCCAAAGACTCGCGGCCTCCATGCTCCGCTTCTCCACCGCCACCGCCCCCGGACATGGCGAAGCCGGCCACACGCGTGAACTCCGGCTGAGCCAGTGGGAACTGGTCGGCGTGGTGGGCAGATCACGTTCGTGGATCCAGGAGGAACTACGGCGATTGCGCCGTGACGGGGTGGTCTCCACCGGTCGTGAGGTCATGGTGATCCACGACGTGGAACGGCTCCGATTCCTGGCCACGCCCCGGGAGTGACCCCCGTGCCGACCCCCGCACCGGCCTCCACCGCACGACTTTCGTAAGTAACCCGGAAGTGTGTCCAGTTCTGGACATCGCCCCGGTCCGAAACCCACAAGGGTGGGTTTGCGCAGTCCGAAATCGCCCGTGTTCATCCCTTGGGAGCCCCGATCATGTCGACCCTCTACCCTCCGCTGCCCGAAAAGGGCACGAGTTCGCCGATGCCGCCCTACCGCGCGGTGCTGGCGGTGGACGCCGAGAAGTACTCGCGGTTCGCCTCACGGCACCAACAGCTGCTCAACGGCATGGTGTGGTCGGTGCTGCGCGAGGGCTTCGTCCGGTCCGGGCTGGAAGCGCTGTGGGAGGAGGCCTCCTTCCCCCAGCACACCGGGGACGGCTACGTGGTCGGGGTCCCCACCGAACACCTCCCCGCCCTGATCCACCCCCTGCTCGGCAGGGTGCAGGAGGTGCTCGCCGAGGCCCAGCCCACGCTGGCCCGGGTGGATCGGAACCTGCGGTTGCGCATGCGCCTGTCCATCGGCCTCGGCCCGCTTCCCGACAGTGGGGGACTCCAATACGGCGACGGTGTCGGCAGCGCGATGAACGAGACCCATCGGCTCCTGGACGCCCCCGCCCTGCGCCGGGCCCTGGACGAGGCCGACCCCGACATCACCCTCCTCGTGGCGGCGCTCACCGACCGAGTCCACACGGACGCGGTCCTGGGCGGCTACACCGCCCTGGCGCCCGGCCACTTCCGGGAGATCGACGTGGACCTGCGGGCCAAGGACTACAGGGCCCGCGGCCACCTCCACATCCCCCACCCCTCGACAGGTTCCGGCGGCATCTCCTGGACGGAGGAGATGCCGCCGGAACCGGCGCCGAACCCGGAAACGGCCAGGGACACCGGCCGGACCGCCGCCACCGGTGGGCGGCGCACCGGCGGCCACCGCCAAAGCGTGATCTTCGAACCCGTCCGGCGCCGGGAGTGACCCCCTGGTTCGCCTTGGCCGACCGCCCCCTTGTTCGCACGACCCCTTTGGCACGATGACGTACGGAGCCGCGATGACCACGAAGACACCTCTCGACCACACGGTCCCCATCGGTGAGAACAGACGACCGGAGGAGGCCCCCGGTGAGGTGACCCGGTTGTTGTGCGTGAGCGCCTACCTGAGCGAGCACTACCGCACGGGGGTCCTCGGGCTGATCCTGGGCTCGCCCAAGCACGTGGTCTCGCCCTCCCTCGGGTTCGACCTGGTGCCGGTGCTCGCCCACTGCGTCCGCGCCCGGGAACTCGATCGGGAGTACGCGGCCAGGATCGTGCGGGCCTGGATACTCGGCGCCCTGCTGCTCACGATCCTCTGCCTGTGGTTCGTGCGCGCGTTGGCGGACACGTTCGCAGAGGACGGCTCCGGCGGTTGGCAGGCGAGCCTGTTCTTGTCGCTGATCGTCCTCCTGCTGCCCTTCGCCGCCCTTCCGGTGCTTCAGGGCGAGAACCGGGATCGGTTGCGTGCGGGCATCGACCGGGTCGGGGCCTGGTTCCTGCCGTCGCTCATGGTGGCCGCCCACCGTGACCACGTGGCGCACGTGCCGGCCACCGAGCTAAGCGAGGAGACCTTCACCGGTAACTCGCCCAGGGTGGACGCCCGTTACCGGAGCGCGCTCGCGATGGTGGGCCGCGAACAGTACTCGCCGGTGACCCTCTACGACCCGAGATCACCCTTCGAAGGCGCGGGGCTCGCATTGGAGAAGCAGTCCCTGGCCCTGGAACTCCAGCCCTCCGAGGACCGGGACGGCACCGCCCCGCTCACCGAACGCGAGGTCATCGACCTGGTCCGGCCGCGACTGGAATCCCTGGCCGAGTCCGCGGTCGAGACCAGCCAGGATCGCCTCGGGCGCTTGGAGATCACCGAGTGCGTCCTGTTGCCCGGACCCCTGCCCCGCGGATATCGGCGGGAGGAACTCCCGGTGGGGGACGCCTCGGACGGGGCCGTCGCCGAGCACCTACGGGACTCGGTGGGCGAGGGTGGCGAACAGCGCCGGCACTTCCTCCGGGTGCGTGTGGGCGGTTGGGGCGAGGGCGTGGTGGTCACCGTCTTCGTCCGAGTGCACACCCAGGGACGCATGCTCCTGATGGAGATCGCCCCGTACCTGCTGACGCCGCTGCGGGCGGAGTTCCACGCGAGGGCGGGCCTGGTGGTGGCGCTCACGAACGCGAGGGACCGGGCGGACGAGAAGGCCGTGCGCGGGGTCCTGGCGCGATGCCTGTCCACGTCGAGGTGGCCCCTGGCGATGGCGCGGGCCGCTGTCCGGCCCGCCGACGAGGACCGGCGCGGTGACGACGAACCGGAGGTGGTGCACCCGCCGCTGATCAGCCTGCGGGAGATCGTCGCCTCCAACGCACTCTCCCCCTTCCAGGAGATGGACGTGACCAGGTACGTCAAGACGCTCCGGGTGCGGATCGGTGAGGGGGGCGAACAGGCACTGGTACGCGCCGGATATCGGACCGAGGAGTTCCAGCGGCAGATCGTCAACATCGGCGACGGCGGGGTCTTCATCGGTGGTTCGTTCCAGAACGGCGCCGTCGCCACGGGCGACGGCGCCAAGGCGGAGGACAACTCCTCCGCCACCCACAAGAGCGGTGTCGACTTCGGAGGAGGAAAGGGCGCATGAACGATGACCGGCCAGACGGCCGTGAACACGAGGAGGACAAGGTGGGCGCAGGAGTCTTCGTCGGCGGCTCGATGACCGGCGGCGCCATCGTCACCGGCAAGGACGGCAGGGCCGAGGATCGCGGCCGGCGGACGGGACCGCCCTCGGAACAGGAACTCGTTCCGCCGGCGGCCTTCCCCGCGTCGCTCCCACCGGACGTGGTGGCCGTGAGCGGACACGTCACCGGCGGAGCCCTGGTCACCGGTGCCGGAGGGGTCGCCGTGGACGCCTCCACCTGGCTGGATTCCAGGTCGGAGGAGGTATTGGAGGGGCTGGCACAGATCCGGCGGGAGCTGTCCGGGCTGCGGAACACCTTCGAGGTGCGGTCGGTCATGGCGGAACTGGACCTCGTGGAACGGGAGATCCACGAGAGGGGCGAGGCCGGGCGAGGGCTGATCGAACGCCTTCTGGGGCTGTTCAACGGTGGGAGCACGGTACTTCGAGACGTCTCGCGGGGAGCGGAGTTCGCGGAGCGGTTGCGCGACTCGCTCATGCTCTTGGACGCGAACCGGGAAGAGACCTGAGCGGAGAGAAAGTGAAGAGCACGAATACCGTCCGATGGGACAAGGACCGGCAGCGTTGGGAACGCGCTCCGGAGCGGGAGGTGCCCGCCATCGGTCGACACGGAACACCCGCGGGGGTGATCGTGGGTCTGGCCGCGGCCGCACTGTTCACCGGATTGGCCCCCGCGGTGGCCGGCGTGATGGACCCGGGAGGGTCCGAGGCCGGCGGCGGGGTCGCCGATGGGGGCTCATCGACCACGCTGCGGTCCTTGGCCGGTGACACGGAGGGGGACCTCGCGAGCTCACCGGCGCCGTGGGCGACGGAGCCACAAGGGCCACCGGAGCGTGACGGTGTCGGGACCCGGGGCCCGGACAGCACCGGGGCCGGATCCGGTGAAGAGGGCTCCGCGACGGAATCGGAGGAAACGGGTTCGGGGGGAACCGATGGCACCGGTTCCATCGATAACGATCCTGACGAGGATGCCTCCTCCGCCTCTTCCCCGGTGGAGGAGGAACCCTCCGAGGACGAGGTGCCCCGGGCCGAGGATGGCGGGGAACGGATCGTCGCGGACCCCGCTGACTTCACCCTGGGCCTCCCCGAGTCCTGGGAACGGCGCTCGGAAGGTCCGACCGAGGCGGTCTTCTACGACACCGCCGACGAGGCCTTCCACCTGAGCGTTCTCTGGGAATCGGACACCGAGGCGACCCCGCTGGAGGTCCTGGAGGAGCGCGTGGCACAGGAGAGCCGACAGGCCGAGGGATACGAGGAGATCCTCGCCGTCACCGAGGACGCCTGGCACCCGGACGAGGTCGCCTTCGAGTACCTCACCACCGGCGACGAGGGCACCGAGCGCGCCTTGGCCATCGCCTTCCAGCAAGAGGAGGGGCCGATCTACGTGATGGTCTCCGTCGGCCCCGAGGAAGCGCGTGACTCGCTCCAGGACACCCTGGACCTGGCACGTTCCACCTTCACCCCGGGCAGCGGAGAACCACGACAGGAGTGACCGGAGCACCCCGAACGCCCGTCGGTGGATGAGCCCCGCCGACGGGCGTCGCGCGTCCATACCGGCCTTTGGCCCCACCTCGCCACCGCTCTCCCACGAGTCACGGCCGCCAGGGCACGACCCGGTCCGCGCCATCACATGCGCCGCGACCGCGACCCCTCCCCATCGAAATCCCCGTGATGGCGCGCTCGTGTTCCGCCCTCGCCCGATCGGCTCGGAAGGGCCGCCGCGGCGCCGTCGAGCCGACCGGACACACCGGCCGGCGGGAAGCCTTCGTCCCCGGTCATCGTTGCGCGAAGGCCACCATCGAGGGGTTCCCCACCACGTGCGCCACCGGGGACGGCCGCCGAGATCATGGGGTTCGGCGCCGACCACGCCCGGACGGTCAAGGGCGACCCGCCCACCCTCTTCGGTAGGTTGAGGAAGCCATCCTGGGAGGATGTCGTTGCCACCAGGCAGGCCGAACGTTCCTACGGGCGCAAGATCACACGCGCGATCAAGGTCGTGGACGTGCCCGGATGGTCCCGGTTTCTCGGTGCGGCGCAACCCGCCCGGCCACGTCGCGGGACGGGAAGAAGACCGTCGAGGTCGTATACCTGATCACCGACGCCGATGCCCGTGTGGCCCGGCCGCAGGTCTTGGCCGCGTGGGTCCGGTCGCGTCGACACGTCGAGAACCGACCACCCACCGACTCCGCCTGCCCATCGAGAACAACAGGAACCCTGGCGGACACGCCGGCCAGGACCAATGACCACATGAGAGAAGGCTTCACCTTGGCGAACGGGGACGAGAGGCCGGCCAACGCGCACGACCCGGATCCGGTGAACCGGAACGTTGTTCTGGCCGTATTGGTATCCGGCGCGTTCGTCGTCATTCTCAACCAGACCCTGCTGAACACGGCACTGCCCGCGTTCATGCGGGATTTCGGCATCACCGCGAGTGCGGCACAATGGGTGACGACCAGTTTCATGCTGGTCAACGGGATCATGATCCCGATCACCGCGTTCCTGATCCAGAACTTCACCACGCGCTTCCTGTTCCTGGCCGCGATGGGGATATTCATCGCCGGAACGCTCATCTGCGCTCTGGCCCCTGTCTATCCCGTTCTGTTGATCGGACGAGTGGTCCAGGCCGCCAGCGGCGGAATGATCATGCCGTTGATGCAGACGATTCTCTTCGCGATATTCCCTCGGGACAAACGCGGTACGGCGATGGGCACCTTCGGGCTCGTCATCTCCTTCGCCCCCGCCATCGGGCCGAGCCTGTCCGGGTGGATCGTCGATCACCTCCCCTGGCAGGTCCTGTTCTACATGATGCTGCCGATCGCCTTCATCGTTTTGATCGTCGCGTACTTCATCCTGCGAAACGTCACCGAACGAACCTTTCCACGCCTGGACGTTCTGTCGATCATTCTCTCATCCGTGGGATTCGGTGGCCTTCTCTACGGGTTCGGAACGGTCGGCGACGCGGGGTGGGCGAGCCCCCTGGTCCTGGTGCCGTTGCTCGTCGGTGCGATCGGTTTGGTCCTCTTCATCCTGCGTCAGCTGAAACTGGATGAACCGATCCTCGAACTCCGAGTTCTCCGATACCCCATGTTCACCCTCAACACGGTGCTGGGGATGCTCGTGTTCATCACCATGATCGGAGGCATGCTGATTCTGCCTCTGTACATGCAGAACATGAGTGACTTCACCGCGATGGAATCGGGCCTGGTCCTTTTGCCCGGGGCCGCCGTGATGGGGTTGATGTCCCCGGTCACCGGAAGAATCTTCGACGCCATCGGAGCGAAGTGGCTTTCCGTCATCGGATTCACCCTGCTCACCGTCACCACCTTCATGCTGACCGTGCTCACCGTGGACACCTCGTTCGCCTACCTCGCGTCGGTGAACACGGTGCGCATGCTCGGCGTTTCCATGGTCATGATGCCGGTGACCACGGCGGCGCTCAATCAGCTTCCGCAGCGACTCATTCCCCACGGGACGGCGCTGAACAACACCATGCGTCAGGTCGCCTCCTCGATCGGAACGGCGGTTCTGGTCAGCGTCATGACCATGGCCACCCGTGACCCCGAGGTGTATGGAGCGGAAGGACTGGTCCACGGTGCGAACGTCTCGTTCCTGGTGGCCGCGATCATCGGTGTGTTCGGTATCGTCGGTTCGTTCTTCATCAAGGACTCACACGGGCGCGGCTCACAGCCCGCGAACTCCGAGTAGCGGCCGGACGGGTGTTCATCGCGACCGAGCCCCGAACCTCACCTGGGGAGGTTCAGGGCTCGGTCGCCTCGGGCGCGCTGAACGACCGGCGGAACCGATATCCACCTCTGGGTACGCGACCTCCTCGATCAGAGGTGAGACCACCCGGGGCCGGTCGCGTCGTTCAGTCGGGCGATGATCTGCTCGCGCAGGCGCTCGGCCCGGGCGTCGGTGAAGTCCTCCAAGGCCGTCAGCGCCTCGCGCCACCGCCCACGGGCCGCCTCCACGTCACCGGCCTCGACCATCACCGAAGCCGACCGGTTCAGGCACACCGCGAGCCGCCACCACTCCCGGTGGCCGCGGTACTCCTTGGCCGCCTGCCGATAGAACTTCGCGGCCTCGTCCGGACGGTCGATCGCCCGATAGACCTCGCCCACGCCCTCGAAGGCCTCGGCCTCACGCACGTGGTCACCGATTCCGCGGTGCAGGCTCGCCGCCTCGTGAAAGGCGTCAAGGGCGTCTTCGGTGTCACCGAGACGTACCTGGATCCTGCCGAGTTCCAAGAGGGCGAACCCTTCCCGCACGGGGTTGTCCAACTCCCGGGCGACGTCCAGCGCGCGCCGCGTGCGGGGCAGAGCGTGGTCCATCCGCCCCAGTTCCCGCCACGCCGCCCCCGAACACACCAGGCAGGCGAACTGGTTCATCCGGTTGCCGGTCTCCTCGTGTATCTCGATCGCCTCATCCGCCAAGGCCACCGCCTCGCGGAGTTCGCCGGAGTCGAGTAGAGCGTCGGCCAGGTTTCCCAGCACGACCCCTTCCCAACGCCGCTCTCCCCGGCGCCGGACGATCTCCAACGCCCGCTCGAAGTGGTCGCGCGCCTCCTCCAACCGATGCTCGCGCAGGTGGAGCAGGCCCAGGGAGTTCAGCGACATGGCCTCTCCCAGCTCATCACCGGTCTCCTGACGCAATCTCAGGGCGTGCCGATGTTGCCCGAGGGCCTCCTGTCTTCGGTGGGACTGCACATAGGCCATCCCCAGGCTCTCCGACAGGTCGGCCTCGGCCGCCCGTTCGTTCTCGCGCCGGGCGGCTCCGAGACCGATGATGCTTGCGGCGATCCACTCGCTCATGGGGGTGCGGAACACGTGGACGTGCCTGAGTACCACGGGCAGACGCCAGGCGATCGAGTCCAATCCGATGGAGACGGCGGTCTCGGCGGCGGCGACCAGGTTCCGACCTTCGACCTCGAACCACCGGACCGCTTCCGCGTTGTCATCGAACTCGCGAACATGACGGTGCGCTCCGACGTCCGACTCCGGGCACGGGTCGAGATGGCGTAGCGGTGAGTCAACGGCCCGGGCGGCGGCGTCGGCGGTGCGCAGGTACCAGGTCAGCAGACGCGTCAAAGCCTCCTGCCGGCCCTCGGGGCTCTCCTCCTGGCGGGCCTGATCCCAGGCATAGGAACGCAACAGATCATGGAAGCGGTACCGGTCCGGGCCGATCTGCTCCACCAGGTGCGCGCCCACGAGCGAGTCCAGGACGCGGCGAGCCCGTCGGACGGAAAGGTCGGACAGGGCCGCCGCGGACGCCGAGTCGAAGTCGTCGCCCGGATGCAGCCCCAACATGCGGAACTGGCGCGCGGTCTCCTCCGGCAGGGCTCGGTAGGACCAGGCGAAGACGGTGCGGACGGCGTCGGCATCCTCCTCATCGTCTGTGGCCAGCGCGTCCCACAGGGCCGATTCGTCCCGTAGGTCCTGGATGAGTTCGCCCAACGGCATGTGGGGGCGGCCGGCCGCGCGTTCGGCGGCGATGCGTAGGGCCAAAGGCAGACGCCCGCACAAACGGGCCAGTTCGGAGATCTCGTGGAGGTCGTCACGGGGCCGGTGGCGTTCGGTGACGTGTTCCAGAAGTTCCACGGCCTCGGCCGGTTCCAGCGTCCGAACGGTGAGGCGGCGCGCCCCTTCTCTGGCCACCAGCCCGGACAGTCGGTCTCGGCTGGTGACCAGGACCGCGCAGGCGGAGTTGCCGGGGAGCAGGGGGCGCACCTGTGCGGCGGTGGCGGCGTTGTCGAGCAGGATGAGAACGCACCGGTCGGCCAGAAGCGAACGAAAGAGGGCGGAACGGCTATCGATGTCCGGGGGAACGGCGTCGGCCGGAACGTCCAGGGCACGGAGGAAGCGGTTCAGGACCTGGTCGGGTTCGACACTCGATCCCGCACCGTATCCGCGCAGGTCGACGTAGAGCTGTCCGTCGGGGAAGTGCTCTTGGACCCGGTGCGCCCAGTGCAGGGCCAGGGCGGTCTTACCTACCCCGGCGGTCCCGGTGATGACGTGGATCGGTGACCGGGGCCCGCCTTCGGGCCCCCCATCCCGAAGGTGGCTGCTGAGCACTTCCATCTCGCCCAGGCGGTTGACGAACCCGTGCACGTCACCGGGGAGCTGACGGGGGACGGGGGCGAAGTGGGATCTGGAGTCCTGCCCGTGGAAGTGCACTCCACCAGAGACGTCCCGGGCCTGCACCGCGCGCCCCGCGACGTCGGCCATGCTCGATCGAGTGGCCCCGCCGGGCTCTTCCTCGGGTTCGGGGGCTCTAGGGCCGACCACAGCGGAGTTCCGCCTCGGTCACTTCACGAGGGAAGTAGCGCGTCAGGTCCTCACCGATTCCGTGCAACGCGGCGATCTCCTCTCGACACCGCGTGGCTATGGCGGGATCGGTGAATCGCGTCCCACCTTCGAGAACGCCTCGGGCGTCATAGAGGATCCGGTAGGCGACGGTGTCTCCCAGGGTGACGACTTCCGGAACCCGGCCGTTTCGCTCCAGCGCCGCGAGGGGTTCGGGGGAGATGACGCGGACGTCCTCCCCGCATTGGGCCCGCAGGTGGAGGGAGTGCAGTTCCCACAGGAGGTAGGTGGTGAAGGGCTTCTCCACGATGCGGATCCGCCGGAGCGTGCACCCCTGAGCGGCGAGTGCCGCGAACGATTTCCGAAGGGAGGGACGGTTCTTCTCCAGAAGCCGGAGTGACTCTTCAAGGCGTCCATCGCGGAACGCCATCCAGCTTTCACTTTCCGGCTGGTGAAAGTCTTGCCGGCGTTCGACCTTCCAGACATCGGTGTTCCTGAGCGAGGACATCCGAGCGTCGAATTCATCGAGATAGGGATCGAGCGCCAGACGAACACCAGGGAGACCTTCGATGGTGTCAAGCATCGGGAATGTCCGCTTTCGCTGAGGTCAGAGTATTGCGGGGGATGATGACGAGTCGTTCGTCCTCGGCGATGGCGGCGCCAGGGGGAAGCCGTCGCGCGTAGGCCTCGGTCAGATCGCGTCCGATCACGGCGATGTCGCCGTTGTCGAGCTCCCAGATGTCGGGGCATCCGCTGGCCCGGTCCGTGTTGCCCAGCTCGGCGGGTGACCTGCCGAGCCTCCGCTTCATGGTCGCGGTGGGGTCCGCTTCCCAGGGGCGAGGCGTCATCGTGGGATCCCTCCACGCACCTTTTCGGGGGCGGGTGCGTGCAGGGAGGCTAACACGAATTCACGTAAATTTACAGTTGCTTATTATGGCATTGCGGGCTGAATAGGGGCGCTGTGCCCCGGGTTGGGCCTGTGTTGGAAGTGCGTCCTGAAGTTTCCTGGTTCCAGGTGGAAGATCTGGGTTTATTCGTGCATCACGCGAACATGAAAATGCGCGTGCATTGTATTTGGTGTGACAGGGTTCCATTCGAAGTTCGTCACCCGTGGGTCCACGGAACCAGAGGCCGACCGTTGCGTCGGGTGGGGCCTACCGAGGTGCCTCGAAGCTTCCGGACGGGGCCTGAGCCCCGGTGGTGCGGCATCGCGGTCAACGATCGTGGCGTGTACGCACCCACCCCGGACCGCGAACGGTGGTTCGCCATCTGCGGCCGGCGGCGGGTGGCGAGCGGTGAAGTTCCGGCGCTGGTCAGTCCCAATGGTTGAAGAGCGCCTCACCGAGGCTTTCGGGCCGCCAGTACTTGATGTCGCTCGTCAGGACCTCAGGCCAGGCCGTGGCGTCGAACGGACCGTTCAGTTCCTCCGGGGTCAGCACCCGAAACCCCGACATCTTCGCCAGGGCGGCCGTCAGAGCGGGAGTGTGGACGAACATCAGCGGGCCCGACTCCACGAAGCCGGCGGCGAAGTCGGTGATTCGAGGCTCTGCTGCGGCCAGTAGCGCCGAATCACGTGTGCAGGCCACGGCGACCGTGCGGTCGTGGTAGGCGATGAGCCCTTGGTGGAAATTGGGTGTCACCCCGTCGGCGATTCGGAATCCGACCACCCTGCCGCCCGTGCGACGGGCAGCCGTATGACAGGCATACCGGAAATCACGGAGGTCCACCATTCGGCGATGGTATCCACTTCGCCGTATCGCTGTTGGTCGCCATGATGAGAGAGGATGATCCTCATCGGGAAACGCCACAATGCGTACAAGATCCGGATGCGAGCCTGGCCGGACGCGGAATAGGCGCTGCGGGTGGTGGTCGTGCCCACCACCCCCTCGCCGGCACAGCCGGGTTGGAAAGGGTCTATCTTCTCGGGCATGGATCATCAGGGAGACTTTCGTCGGGTAGCGCTTGAGTCGGGCATCCCGGACGACGAGATCGACAGGTTCAGCCGGCACCTTCATTTGGCGATCGGGTTGGTCAGGTGTGGCGAGGGTTCCCCGGTCGGGCACATCGGTGGGGCGCCCCGGCTGCCGGTGGGCATGGAGTGGCCGTCCGCCGGGGACATTCCGTTACCGATGCTCCTCTCCGTCGATTGTGGGGCGCTGCCGAGGATCGACGGCTTCGACCTGCCGGCGGACGGGACGCTGCTCTTCTTCGTTCACAAAGAGATGGACTGCGACGAATCGCGGGCCGATCCGGGACAGTACGCACGAGTCGTGTACGTGCCGGACGGCACCGAAACCGCGGTCGCGGAACCCCCCGACGCAGCGTGTGTCGGCGAGCGGATCGACGTCCGCGCCGAACTCAGAGCCGATCTACCCCTTTGGCTGGAGGAGGGCGACGAGGACGAGGACTGGCACGAGTTCTGGGAGGATCTCGAATGGGACGACATGTCATCCTTCCAGCAGCGGTTGGCCCGGTACATGGAGCGTGAACTGCCGCACCTGGACGAACTTCGGTCTCTGGCCTACGGCCTCTGGTCGTCCGACGCCTACCTCGTCATCGGTGGGTACGCCGATGACGAGGCGACGGTCGGCAGCATCATGGCGAAGACCCTCGCCAATGGAGAGTGGTTTTCCTATCTCGACGAGGACGCGTTCCGGCTGGCGAGCGAATGGATACCGCTCGCCCAGGAAGGGCGGGTCTACGCGGAGTACTACACGAAATTCATGATCCGCCACGACGACCTGGCCGCCGCTCGGTGGGACAAGGCACTGACCGCGACCATTTTCAATGCCCCGTGACCAGGTTCGACGCACCTCTACCCGGATGGCCGGCGAAGGCTGTTCGCGAAGGCCGTGTTCCGTGCCGGGTTCGATGAGCAATGACCGGTCCGCCTCCGGCCGGGGTGGTAGATGTTCACACGACGCCCCCATGGCCGCGACCACATGATCGATGTGCTCGGTATCGGTGGACTCCACGGTCGGCCGCGGCCCCGCCATCGACAGGTCGATACTCATGTCACCTTCCAGAACCTCGGTATCCGTGGCGCTGAAGAGAAGACTCGATCCTGTTGAGAGCGCCGGTTCCAGACTCTCCGGTGGCTCCAGGGCTTCGCCGGTGACGGGTACGGACGAACACGGACGCTTGCGAGCATCACCTCATCGGCGTGGGGGAGGACCGGATCATGACTTCACCGCGAACCCCTCACCCGGAATGGGCGAGGGCCCTGCACCGGGCACGTGTGGAAGCAGGATGGGACGTGCACCGCCTGGCCGTGGAGATGGTGCGCGCCGCCAGAACCGAGGCCACGGCCACCACCGAGTCCCTGGCACGACGCATCCGAGAGTGGGAAGCAGGGCGGAACGCCATTCGCGAGCGCTACCGACCGCTGTTGGCCCGTGTCTTTCACCTGGGTCCGGAGATATTCGCCGAACGGCCCGTGGGTGGTACCGACACCACACGGGTGCGGTCGGTCACCAAGGGGCTCATCGCTCTCGACGAGCTGACCGGGGGCACGGACCTGTTGCCCATGGCGGTGCGCAACGCGCGTTCGTCCCATCAGGCCGCCCTGGTCGGTGATGACAAGGAGATGGCGTCGGCGGCCGCGGAGGCCTTACAGGTCGCGGGATGGCTGGCCTTCGACGCCGATGACCACCTGTTGGCCAGACGGTTGACCAGTGCTTCGGTCCTGACCTCCCGCGCGGGCGGTGACCGCTTCGCGGAACTGTTCGCCTTGGCGCAGCTGGCCATGCAGGATGCTCACGAGTATCGCCCCGATCAGGCGCGCACCGTGTGTGAGCACGTCTTGAAACAGGACGTGTCGCCTCGGATCCGTGGGTTGTTCGAGCTGAGGCTGGCACGGGCCCAAGGCCAGGAGGGGACACCCGTCCGGGCCAGGGAGACCTTGAACCGGGCGCGTGCACGGTTGCGGGGAGAGGACCGGGACCGTGATCCGCCGTGGACGTGGTGGATCACCGACGCGGAGCTCTCCTGGCATGAAGCCATGATCCACGTCGACAACGAGGACTGGGGCGCTGCCGTGGAACTGTTCGAGAGCGCACTTGGGGGCCGTCCACCCGGCTACGAACGGGGCGTGCTCAACGACGCCGCGCACCTGGCGCACGCCCTGACCCGGGTGGGAGCCTGGCCGGACGCGGAACAGGTACTGCGGGTGGCGGTCGTGCCCGCGGTGGGGCGGGTGCGTTCGGGCAGGGCGCACGCGCTGTTGCTTCGAACGGGTGCTGAGGTGAGCGCAGACTCGGGACCACTCGCGCTTCGGGAACTTCTCGCCCAGGCCACGACGTAGAGGTTTTCGGTGGTGGAGAAACGGCTGGTGGCGAGGGGGTGATGTTCTGCTTGGTGGTGCGGGCGGAACCCCCCGGTGAGGGCAGGGGATGGGTGAGGGTGGCTCCCGATGGGGGCTCGTTGGAGAGGGCGGGGTCCGCAGGGAGTGGAGTGGGGCGGGCGATCCCCGGTGGGAAAGAGGCACGGAGCGGGGTGGCCGACAGGGTTGTTCCTGTCGGCCACCCCGGGGTGTGTGTCGGTGTCGGGCCGGGTCAGGACTGAGGGGCTCGGGCGGTGGTGAGGAAGGCGTCCCACTCGGAGGAGGAGAAGGGGAGGAGGTCGACGAGGTGCAGTTCACCCTGAACAAGGCCGGGGTGCGCGCCGCCAAACTCGGCAAGGAGGGTCCGCCGTCCGGGTTCGAACAGGCGGTGCACGTGGGCACCCTGCACCGGTTCAAGGGGCTGGAATACCAGCACGTGGCCATCGCGGGGGTGAGCGAGGGGCTGGTGCCCCGCGCCGACCTGGAACGGCTGCGCGAGAGCGACCCGGCCCGGTACCGGCAGGAGGTGCAAAAGGCGCGGTCCACGCTGTTCGTGGCGGCCACCCGTGCGCGGGACTCCCTGGTGGTGTCCTGGCACGCCGACCCGAGCCCGCTGCTCCCCGAGAGGGCGGTGCGCGGGCCAGAGCCCCACGACGAGACCACGGCCGACGTCGTGGAGGGCGGTGGGTTCGAGGACGGCGGCCTCTTCAGGCCGCCAGGGGCGCTGCTGTAGGGAGTCCTTCGTAGAGGTCGATCCACGCCCCGGGCCGTGGGGCCTGGATCGGCCTTCCACTGAATGGCCGGGGATCGGGCTCTCCCGGCGCGGGTGCCGAAGTCGCGGAGTTCCTCCTGCTCGGAAGACCTCGTGCGTGTGCCGGACCAAGGCATCGGGCGGGGGAGGGCCCCTAACCTCGGGAACGGTCGCCTCCCGGCCCTTCAACGCGCGGTACTCCTCGGTGTCGGGAAAGTCCGCCCCCCGATTCGGAGAGGCCGACGGACGACCCGGGTCGAAGAGCCCGCGTGTGTCCGAGCGGAGTAGCGGGCCGCTGCCGAGACGGTGCGGCCACTTGCGGCCACCGGGTGGGCGCGCGGCCTCCAGCGCCGGGTGGAGGCCCGGTGGATCGATGGCACATCGGTCGTCGTGGGCGTCCGGCGACGCGAGCTTGAGCGCGCCCCGCCCTCATCGACGACAAGAGGGGGGCGGCCCCACCGGACGGCGGTCCCCGATGTTCCCAGGCCGGCGCCACGGCGTTCTCCTCCTCGGCGAGGATCTCCGAGGGCGGGCGGCGCGGGGCACGTTCGAGGGTGGGCCCGAGGTGGTCGACGAGCTCGTGTTCGGTTCCTGGCGTGGACCCGGTAAACCGTCCGGATCGAAAATGTTGTTTTGGGGTATTTGTGGCTGGAGATGATCCCGGTTCACGTCAAATCTCGCCGAAAGAGTGTGACCACATACGGCCAATCGCAGGTTCAGGCCCCCGGATCTGTGTCGGATATGAAATCGTGTCCACCGAACCGGTCACTATTATGCTCGTCCAGGCCGTCAGCATCCACCGGCTCAAGCCATGGCCAGGACGTACAACCTGAAGGACCGGTATCGGGGATGGCTGCTATCGGGGGACAAGCGCATCGCAAATCATGACAACAGCATGTAGGACCGACATAAAGGTTTACTCGTACTGTCCGGGCGCTCTGCTCCGATGCCCGCCTTGGCCAGGGGTAATGGACCAGGGTCCTGTCTTAGGGGAGGAGGAGGCTCTGGGGCGCCAGGGGATGAATTTAATCTGTTGACGCCGCAAGAAGCCTCATATAACGTCAGGCCGAGCATTCGGCGAGGGGGATCGAGCACGACATCATGGATGTGCTATTGGCGTTCCGTGATTTCGGGATCATCGTATGAACTCTGAGCCATCCGTGTCGAAACATTCAGAGTGTCTCGATATTCAGTGATGCTCGAAATAAGCATCAGAATGTCAGTTCGCACTCTGATGAATCTCTATTGGGTAGAGGCAGTAAAGGCGCAGCCATGGTAGCCGATCGATTCGATGTCACCAGCACCGAGCCCGCACAACGGAGCAAGGCAGAGGCCTTCGCTCGACTCCACGGCGAGGACGGACCCTTCGTCATCCCCAACCCCTGGGATGCCGGAACCGCAAGGATCCTGCAAGTCTTGGGGTTCGATGCCCTGGCCACCACCAGTGGCGGTCTCGCGGCGGTCCTCGGCAAATCCGACCGTAATACCGAGGTGACTCGCGACGACACCCTCGCCAACGCGACGCAGATCGCCGCGGCGACGCCGCTGCCGGTCTCGGTCGATCTGGAAGACGGCTTCGGCCCGACCCCGCGGGACGTCGCCGAAACCATCACGCTCACCGCGTCGACCGGTGCGGTAGGAGGCTCCATCGAAGACTTCACAGGTCGTAGAGAAGACCCTGTTCGGCCATTCGATGAGTCCGTCGAACGTGTCGCGGCAGCGGTCGAAGCCGCTCGCGGACTCGAATTCCCTTTCATGGTCACCGCGCGTGCCGAGAATTTCCTCTATGGACGGAATGACCTCGACGACACCGTCGCAAGGCTGCGGGCCTTCGCCGAAGTCGGCGCCGATGTCGTCTACGCCCCGGCCCTGCCTGACGCCGAATCCATCCGACGCGTGTGCGAGGCCGTCGATCGACCCGTCAACGTCCTTCTCGGGGCGGGCCAGGGGTTGACCGTATCCGAACTGTTCGACCTCGGTGTCCGACGCGTCTCGCTCGGATCCTCGCTTTCACGCGTCGCGCTGGGCGCGTTCAAACGCGCGGCCACCGAACTCCTGGAACACGGCACCCACGAGTTCAATCATGACGCGCTCACGATGGCCGACATGCGTGAATTAATGGGCAAATAGGAGATAAGGGGATAATGGCGTACCTGAGTTCCCCCCAGTATGTCTTGGGGGAGATCACCGAGCCCTACGACGCCATCAAGGGCTGGCGCGAGCGCGTCGAAGACCTCCAGATGACACCGGCCCCCGAGATCTGGGGCTGGGGCCGGATCCGTCGTACCGAACACGAGATCTCCGACCTGGCTGTGGCCTCCGGTCGCGCCACGATCGAACGCGCCGGAATCGAAGCCGACGAAATCGACGAGCTCTACCTCTGTTCGACCGCGTTCCCGACCTCGCTCGAATCCCAGGCCGACCTCGTGGCCCGAGTCGTGCGTGGTCTGGGTCTGCGTCGGGCCTCCGTCACCGGTATCGGTCTCACTCGATGCGCGAACCTGCTGATGGCACTGCGCGCGGCTTGCGCCGCCGTGGACTCCGGCCAGGCCCGGACCGCCCTCGTCATCACCACGGACCGGATCGAGTACGAACCCCACCGGATCGAAGACTTCGCGCTGTTCTCCGATGGCGCTGCGAGTTGCGTCGTCACCGCCGACGAGCCCGGCGATGGTTTTCGCTTCGGTGCCGCAGCCGCCGCCCAGGACTTCACCGCGGCCGAACCGTCGAGGCGGATCTCGGCCGACCTCGCCGCCGAGGTCAACGAACGCCTGCGTCGTGCCACCGGCGTCGAACCGGGTGACGTCGACCGCCTCCTCCACAACAACCTCTACCTCCCGATCGTGTCCCTGAAGGAGTTGCAGGCGGGCTTCGCCCCGGAACAGCTGTACCTCGACAACGTCACCCGA
>NZ_JBEYLC010000009.1:0-29507 GCF_040635885.1 Nocardiopsis sp. NPDC006832
AGTTCCACACCCGCTTCCGCCAAAGCGTCGGCGACGGTTCCGCCGAAGGTGTGGACGATCGTCTCCGTACCGTCGACGTCGATGGTGACGCCGCGGTCCGTCGCCAGGGCGGTGCCGCCGCCGGCGAGGGCGAGCGTGAGCGCGCCGGTGACGACCGCGGCCACGACGAGACGGGGGACGACGGGGAGTGGGGCGCGCCTTCGGCCCTTGGCGCTGCGTCCGCCGGGCATGGGTGCATCACCCTTCTTTCGAGGTGGGACAGGATCACATTAATACCACGCTGAGTAAGTGATTTATTACCGTCCGAAAATGGGGACTGGCGCTGGGCAGGCCCGACCTGCACAATGAACCGAACGTCGTTCTAGTACTGCTCGCGTCCGAAAGGCACCCATGGGACCTCTCAACGGAATCCGCGTCGTCGAGTTCACCGGTATCGGACCGGCTCCGATGACGGGCATGCTCCTCGCCGACCTGGGAGCCGACGTCATCCGGGTCGATCGCCCCCAGGCCACCGAAGCCCTGCGCTCCGGCGCCCCCGGCCCGCACATGAGCGAGGGCCGGACGGTGGTCGGCGCCGACCTCAAGTCCGAGGAGGGCCTGAAGCTCGCCCGCGACCTGGTCTCCCGGGCCGACGTGCTCCTGGAGGGGTTCCGTCCCGGGGTGATGGAACGTCGCGGGCTGGGCCCCGACGACTGCCTCGAATCGAACCCGCGCCTGGTGTACGCGCGCGTCACCGGCTGGGGCCAGGAAGGGCCGCTGGCCCACACCGCCGGGCACGACATGAACTACATCTCCGTGAACGGCGCCCTGCACTCCATCGGCCGCGCCGGTGGCCCGCCGGTCCCCCCGGTCAACCTCCTGGGCGACTTCGCCGGCGGCACCATGTTCACCGTCACCGGGATCCTCGCCGCGCTGGTGGAACGGCAGACCTCCGGGCGCGGTCAGGTGGTCGACGCGGCGATGGTGGACGGCAGTGCCCTGCTCATGTCGATGCTGCACGAGGACCGTTCGCGCGACTTCTGGAGCGACGAGCGCGGCACCAACTACCTCGACACGGGGGCGCCCTGGTACGACGTCTACGAGTGCGCCGACGGCCGCCACGTGTCCGTGGGCTGCATCGAACCGCAGTTCTACGCCGCGTTCCTGGAGGGGACCGGCCTGGTCGGGGAGGACCTCCCCGACCAGTGGGACACCGGGGGGTGGCCGCGGTTGCGGTCCCGGTTCGCCGAGGTGCTGCGCACCCGCACCCGGGACGAGTGGGGTGCGGTGTTCGAGGGCACCGACGCCTGCGTCATGCCGATCCTGTCCCTGGCGGAGGCCCCCGACCACCCGCACGTGCGGGCCCGCGGGGCACTCACCCGCCAGGGCGACCGGGTCGTCGCCGGCCCCGCGCCCCGATTCGACCGCACGCCCGGCGAGGTCACCCGCGGCAGGCCGCTCCCCGACACCGACGAGGCCCTGAAGCGATGGGGCGTCGAGGACCGACTCCCACGGGAGCGACCCTGAGATCCCGGAATCGCCGCTTTCCCTCCACCCGCTTCCCCGATCACTAGGGTGAGCGCGACCGACAGGGCGAACGCGCGATCAGGGGGCCGCCATGGCACCGAGTCCCGGACCCGGCCCACGTTGGGGAGGGCACCTGGGCGCGTTCCTCATCGCCCTGGCGGCCCTCCTGGGCATGGCGCCCGCGCCCGCGTTCGCCGACACGGACACTCCCCCGGTGGTCCTGGTCGGGGTCCCCGGGCTGCTCTGGGAGGACGTCACCCCCGAGCACACTCCCGCTCTGTGGGCGTTGGCCGAGGACGGGGCCATCGGCAACGTGTCGATCCGCACCGCCACCTCCCGCACCTGCCCCGTCGACGGCTGGCTGTCGGTGTCGGCGGGGCAGCGCGCCTCGGCGGAGCGGGAGCGGTTCACGACCTGCGAGTCTCCGCCCGAACCACTGTCGGACGGTTCCGGCGCCGTCGTTCCCGGCCACGCCGAACTCGTGGCGGCGAACCGGGACTCGTCCTTCGCCGCCCCCGTGGGCCTGCTCGGGCAGACGGTGCGCGACCACGGCGGACCGACCCTGGCCGCCGGCCCCGGCGCCGCGCTGGGCGCCGCCGACGCCTCGGGGCGGGTCGACCACTACCTGGAGTCGGCGCGCGAGGTGACCCCCGAACGGCTCGACGGGGTGTCCCTGGCCGTGGTGGAGCTGCCCCAACTCGCCCACCTCTACCCGGGCCCGGCCACCTTGGAGGACGGCCGGGAGGAGATGCGGCCCGAGGACGTATCCGAGGAGGCTCGCGCGGAGGCGCTGGAGACCCTCGACACCCGGCTCGCGGCGTTGACGGGCGCCCTGCCCACCGGTGCCTCGCTGATGGTCATGGGTGTGTCCATGGACGCGGGGCCGTCCCGACTCACCGCGGCGGTGACCGGGCACATGACCGAGCACGGACCGGCGGGCCCTTCCGCGTACCTGGTCTCGGATTCGACCCGAAGGCCCGGCCTGGTGGCCCTCACCGACACCACCGTGACCGTTCTCCACGCGTTGGGGATGCGGCCGCAGGAGCCCACGGGCGGCCGGGTCTGGCGGTTGAGCGAACGTCCCGCGTCGGCGGAGGCGGCCCTGGACCGGTTGGTGGACCTCGACACGGCGGCGGTGGTGGTGGGGGCCGCCATCCCGGGGTTCTTCAGCGGCCTGGTCGCCCTGCAACTGTTGATCTACGCGGCGGCCGCCTACGCCCTGCACCGGTACTCCCACGGGCAGAGGGACAAGCGTGCTCTGGTGCTGTCGCTCACCCGGACGGTGGCGTTGGCGGGCGCGGCCTTCCCCGTGGCGAGTTATCTGGCCAACCTCGTCCCGTGGTGGTCCGTGCCGTTGCCTTCACCGGCCCTGTTGCTGTCGGTCCTGGTGGCGGACGCCTTGGTGGTGGCGGTGGCCATGGCGGGGCCGTGGCGGCACACCGCGCTCGGCCCGATGACGGTGGTGGCGGGCGCGACCACTCTGGTGCTGTTCGTGGACCTGTGCTTCGGCGCGCATCTGCAGATGAACTCGCCCACCGGGTACTCCCCCATCGTGGGCGGCCGGTTCTACGGGATCGGCAACATCGCGTTCGCGACCTTCGCCACCGGCATGCTCATGGCGGTGACCGGGATCTCGCACGCCCTCATCGTTCGGGGCCGACGGCGGGCGGCGGTGGCCACGACCCTGGCGATCGGGACCGCTTCGGTGCTCGTCATCGGGTGGCCGGGCCTGGGCACCGACTTCGGCGGGGTGGTCGCGCTGATCCCGGGTCTGGCGGTGACCTCGATGATGATCGCGGGGATGCGCGTCACCGTGCCGCGACTCGCCGTGGCGGGGGTGACGGCGGTGATGGTGATCACCCTGTTGGCCTGGGTGGACCACCTGCGTCCGGCCGCGGACCGCAGCCACTTCGGCGCTTTCGCCGATCAGGTGCTGAACGGGGAGGCGGGGACCGTGCTCGCCCGCAAGCTGGGCGCGATGCTGGGCACTCTGGGCAACTGGCAACTCACCCTGTTGTCGGCGGGGGCCCTGGCGTTCCTTTTCCTTGTCCTCAACCGGCCAACGAGATGGCGGATCGGAGCGCTCCAACGGGCCTACGAGTACGCTCCGACGCTCCGGGCGGGGCTCACCGGGTCCCTCGTGACGGCTCTGGTGGGCTTCGCGGCCAACGATTCGGGGGTGGCGATTCCGGCGCTGGCGCTGACCATCGCGGTTCCGTTGACCCTTTCGGCCTGCGTTTGGGCACTCCAACAACGGGATCAGGACTCACCCCTTACACCATCGGACCCAAGAAAGGCAAACCACACAGGCACGGGCATGCGTCACTCACGTCACGAATAGGCCACGACCCTGTGGTAAGGTCCGTGGCTGTAACGACCCCGGTGAACCGAGATCCCAGCAGGCACCGCGGCCCCGGGGAGTGGGGCCCACGCCAGGCTCCGGGCCGGCCGTCGACCTCGACGCGGTACGCCGGGGAATGACCGTCGACACCGGTGGGTTTCAGACCAGAGGGCCGTATCGATTTCGGTCCATGACGTACCCCGTCGACCCCGGGTCCGTCGAACACCGATCCTCACAGCCCTTGATCATCCGTCGTCGCCGATGGCAAGCATCGCTTCAGGAACTTTCGGGCCCGACCCGGGCGTTCCAGGAGTGCCGTGCTTTTCCGAGCAAACCTGGCGAGAAAGGCGTTTCCTCCCCCGGCATCCGGTCCGGGGTATCACGCAAGGAACTTGATGAACCATCAGCTTGGCTCACGCGGTAACGCAACCAACGCACCGGTCGCCACACGTCCCGGGTGGGACGGTTTGTGGTCCGCCTCGCCGACCCATCGGGCTGGGCCCGAGTACGCCGGAGTCGCAATGCCCGACCTGACCATCGCTTCCACCCTCCACGAGTCCGGACTTGTCCTGGCCCTGGACGGGGAGATCGACATGGCCACCGAGGCCCGCTTCCAGGACGCCGCCACGGGGGCCCTGACCACGCAGCCGTTCGGCCGCGTCGTGCTGGACTGCACCGACCTGCGTTTCATCGACTCCAGTGGTCTGCGCGTCCTCATCCGCTCGCACAAGTTCGCCAAGGAACAACGGGCGTTGCTGGTGATCGCCGCCGCCCCGTCACGGGTCCGGCAGACCCTGCGCATCACGTCCCTGGACACCCGAATCCCGGTGTTCGACTCGGTCTCACAGGCGCTCGCCGCGCCGCAGACCGCCTGACGGAAGCGCCCCTTCACGTAGAGAAGGCCCCGCGAACCCGGCCGCGGGGCCCCTTGCCATGCCCGGACGTCACTGGAACAGGAGCATCCACACGCCCAGGGCGGTGACCGCGATGTTCACCAGCAGGAACACCATCACCCACAGGGTGCCCGGCAGACCCGTGAGCCGGGCGAGCTGGTCGGCGTCGGAGTGCGGGGAGGGCTGACGCATCCGCTGGCTCTGTAGCTCGATGACGGGACGCACGCCCGCGAAGAGCAGGAACCAGATGAACAGGTAGGCGAAGGCCGCCTGGACCTCGTGCGGGGTGAACCAGCTGATGCCGAAGACCACTGCGCCGGTCACCACGATGGAGATCACGCCGTAGAGGTTGCGGATCATCAGCAGCATGGCGGCGAGCACGACGATGCTCAGCCACAGCAGCGCGGTGATGCGGCCCGACATCAGCATGAGGATGCCGAGGAGACCGATGACGGTGGGAGCGACGTAGCCGGCGAACACCGTGAAGATCATGCCGATGCCGGTGGGCTTGCCTCGGGAGACCGTCACCCCGGAGGTGTCGGAGTGCAGGCGGATTCCCGTCAACTGGCGGCCGCTGATCAGCGCCACGAGCGCGTGTCCGCCCTCGTGCGCGATGGTGACGACGTTACGCGCCACCCGCCATGGCGGACCGAGCAAGACGGCCGCCAGGGCGATGGCGGCCGCCGTGACGATGATCCACTGTTCCGGGTCGGACTGGACGGACAACACGTCCTGCCACACGTCACCGAAGCTCGTTGCACCCACTGGTCTCCCGACTTCCACATCGACCGTCGTCAACGAACCCGCACTTGCCGACGCCTCGGTGGCCGGGGGGCGAGGGGATTCGCGGGCCCTTGCCGAACTTTAGGTCATTTCGTGGGCCATCGGGGACGTGCTCCTCAGGCCTGCTCGGCGACCCGTTTGAGACGGACCAGGGTCTCCTCGATCCCACGGGCGTTGCGGGCCGGGGCCCCGGACAGGACGTAGAAGAGCGTCTGTCCCCGCGTGTAGTCGAAGGTCTCCGTGACGAGGGTCCGTCCCGGGTCCACCTCCTCCAGCTCGTAGCGCCAGCGGTGCGAGCCCACGTGCTTCCAGGCGATGAGTCGGTCCTCCTCGAACTCCACCACCCGGTTGGTCATCCGGTAGGGCAACCCCATCATCCGCATGTCCATGCCGAACTCCGAGCCCGACTCCAGCCGGTCCGGCCCGAAGACCGCCCCGCGCACCGTGCCGGACCCGTCGAGTTCGGGGTGCCGATCGGGGTCGGCGAGCAGATCGAAGATCCTCTTGGCCGGAGCATCGACCACGACGCTCCGCGCCACCATGTGTTCAGCCATGCACGCATCATGTCATTCCCGCACATGGTGACGTTCCACCGCGGCCAGGGCACCGTCGACGGACACGTGCAGCACCCAGAACGACCCCTTGCGCAGCCCTCGCTGCTGGGACAACGGCGCGTCGAACCGGGTGAGCGCCTCGGTCAACAGCTCCGGGACCAACTCCCCGTGGGTGCACACCACTGTGGGAAGCCCCTCGTCGAGGACGCGCGCGAACGCCTCCCGGGCCCGCGCGACCTCGTGCTCCCGGCCGCCCCCGCCCACCGTGAAGGCGGGTTCGGTGCGCATTCCCGCGTCACACTCGACCGTGTACGGCAACAGCGACTCGGTACACCGTGCCGCCGACGACGACAACGCGCGCAGGTTCCCGTAGGCGCCGAGAACCCGGGGCAGCGACATGGCGTCGGCACGCCCCCTCTCGTCGAGTGGACGCAGCAGGTCGCCGCCGTCCCAGGAGCGCTTGTCCCCCGCGGACAGGTGCCGCAACAGGACGATGGGGAAGGTCCGGGCGGGGCCGGCCCGGAAGTCGTCGATGACCTTGGCGTCGTGTGCGTAGGTGAGCCGTTCGCGGGCCCGCTCCACCGGCACCCATTCGACGCGCTCGATCTCCTCGTTGGGTTCGTAGTCGACCTCCCCGCCCGGGTTTCGGGGGGTCGCCGCCCACCACTCCACCCGTTTGGGCCAACCGTCCTTGAAGTAGCGCTGCGTCGGCAGCCGGCGACCGAGCACGGGGACCAGACCGGTCTCCTCCTCGACCTCGCGGACCGCCCCACCGATGGGGTGCTCGCCGTTCTTCAGCTTGCCCTTGGGCAAGGTCCAGTCGCCGCGGTTCGGACGACGGATGAGTACGACCTCACGGTCGTTCGCGCCGTCACGCCACAGGACGGCACCGCCGGCCCGGATGGGTTCCAGGTAGCCGCCCGGGTTCACGCCTCCACCGTCCGCAGGTGACGGTCGCCGCGAAGGACCTCCTGGAGGTCGTTGAGCCGCCGGCCCTCCTCGTCGTGGGTGGCACGATCCCACGTCCCGTCGGGTCGCATGTGCCAGGTGGAGGTGGTGTCGGCCATCGCCAGGTCCATCAGGGCGACCAGGCGCCCGCACTGTTCGGGATCGGCGACTCGCACCAGCGCCTCCACCCGACGGTCGAGGTTGCGCGGCATCAGGTCGGCGCTGCCGATCCACACCTGGGGTCGCCAACCGTTGGCGAAGACGAACACCCGGGAGTGTTCCAGGAACCGGCCCAGGACGCTGCGGACCCGGATGTTCTCCGACAGCCCGGGCACACCGGGGCGCAGGACGCAACTGCCGCGCACCCACAGGTCCACGTCGACCCCCGCTTGGGAGGCCTTGTAGAGGGCGTCGATGATCTCTTCGTCCACCAACGAGTTGACCTTGATGCGGATGCGCGCGGGCTCGCCCTCCTCCGCGTTGGCGATCTCGGTGTCGATCTGTCGGAGCAGGCCGGAGCGCAGCCCGGACGGCGCCACCATGAGCCTCCGGTAGCGCTGTTTGCGGGAGAACCCGGTGAGGCTGTTGAACAGGTCGCTGACGTCCTCGCCCACCTCCGCCGCGGCGCTGAACAGGCCCAGGTCCTCGTACACGCGGGCGGTGCTCGGGTTGTAGTTGCCGGTGCCGATGTGGCAGTAGCGGCGCAGCAGGCCTTCGTCGTCCTGGCGGATGACCATGGAGAGCTTGCAGTGGGTCTTGAGGCCGATCACGCCGTAGACCACGTGGCAGCCCGCCTCCTCCAGCTTGCGGGCCCACTGGATGTTGTTCTGCTCGTCGAAGCGGGCCTTGACCTCCACCAGGACCACGACCTCCTTGCCCTCGCTGGCCGCCTCGATGAGCGACTCCACGATGGGGGAGTCCCCGCTGGTGCGGTACAGGGTCTGTTTGATCGCCACGACCTTCGGGTCGGTCGCGGCCAGCGCGAGGAAGCGCTCGGTGGTGGTGGCGAAGGACTCGTAGGGGTGGTGGACGAGGATCTCGCGTTCGAGGACGGAGGCGAACAGGTCCCCGGAGGTCAGCGCGCGCGGTTCGACCGAGACCATCGGTTGGTAGCTCAGGTCGGGTCGGTCGGCGTCCGCGATCTGGGAGAGCCCGGAGAGGTTGAGGGGCCCGGACACCCGGTAGATCTCCTCGTCCTCGGCGCCGAGCTCGTCGGTGAGGATGGTCAGGACCGCGTCGCTGATGCTCTCCTCCACCTCCAGTCGTACGAGGGGCCCGAAGCGGCGACGCAGGAGTTCGTTCTCCAGGGACTGGACGAGGTCGTCGGTCTCGTCCTCGTCGACCTCCAGGTCGGCGTTGCGGGTGACACGGAAGGCGTGGTGTTCGACCACCTCGACGCCCTCGAACAGCCGGGGCAGGTGGGCGGCGATGATGTCCTCGACCGGGACGTAGCGGCCGCCCCCGTGCTCGGTGAGTTCGATGAAGCGCGGTAGGGAGGCGGGCACCTTGACCCGGGCGAACATGCGCCGGTCGTCGCCGGGGTCCCGGACGGTGACGGCGAGGTTCAGTGAGCGACCGGAGATGTAGGGGAACGGGTGCGCCGAGTCGACGGCGAAGGGCGTCACCAAGGGGTAGATGGAGCGATGGAAGTATCCGTGCAGGTACTCGCGTTCGTCGTCGGCCAGCTCGTTCCAGCGGACGATGCCGATGCCCTCCTGTGCCAGGGCCGGGGCGACGCTCTCCTTGAAGCAGGCGGTCTGTCGTGACACGAGTTCGTGTGTGAACAGGGAGATCCGCTCCAGCAGGACCTTGGGGTGGTGCCCGCTGGCGGAGGGCACCGAGAGGCCGGTGGCCAGGCGTCGTTTGAGTCCGGCGACGCGCACCATGAAGAACTCGTCGAGGTTGCTGGAGAAGATGGAGAGGAACCGCGCCCGTTCCAACAGGGGGATGTCCTCGTCCTCGGCGAGTTCGAGGACCCGCTGGTTGAAGCGGAGCCACCCTTCCTCACGATCCATGAATCTGTCGGGGGACGGTTCCGCGATGCCGGTCTCCGCGGGTGTCGGCGCTGTTTCCGTGCTCACAGGTGGCAGACTCCCCCTCTTTCATGACCACGCGGTGACATCCCCATGAGAGGGAAATGACCGCAATGAGGCCCCTATGCATCATCTGTACCCATACGTGCGATTCAGATGCCGACGTCCAGGTCGGGCGGCAGGATGAGCACGAAGATCGCCACGCGCAACAGGACGTTGATCCAGGTGTTGCGGTAGCAGGCCCACAGGTAGCCGTAGAGCATGCTCGCGGTGGCGTAGGTCAGCATGGACATACCCGTGTCATGCATCAGGTCCGTCCCGGTGAGCTGGGACACCGCGTCATAGGGCTGGATCAGCGCGTAGGTCAGAGCGAACACCACGGACGTGGCGATGATGCCGCCCCAGCGCCCCAGGAGGATCTCCAACCGGGTCTGCATCATCCCGCGGAAGAAGATCTCCTCGCAGACCGCGATGAAGGTGAACGCGAGCAGCATGGCGTACAGGGTGAGCGACGGCTCCGGCAGGCCGATGTAGGGCACCATCAGGTACCCGATCACCACCGTCGCCGCGAGGACCGGGATCAGTCCCAGCCAGCGCCAGGGCTGGCTCACCTTGAGCGCGACCGTGGGCATGAGGGTCCCCTTGCCCTCCACCGTGAGGCCGGAGCGGTCCATGATCAGCAGGGGGAGCGCGAAGAGGAACAACAACCGGGACACCAGGGACACCGACATCGCGAGGTCCGGGGCGGTTCCGGTCTCCGTGCCGTAGAAGGTGAGCACCCCGGAGAGCACCACCATCGACAGCACGAAACAGACGAGGAGGAGTGCCTGCCAGGCCAGCTCCCGGCCGAGCGGATGACCCTCCATCGCGACCCGCACCCGCCGGTCCAGCTCGTCCCTCCGTCCCAACGACCAGACCAGGCCCCAGGACAGGAGACCGGCGAACAGCATCGGCGTCCAGGCGATCAGTAACAGGATGGACGATTCGTCGAAGACCTGGCCCCGAAGGGCCGGATGGGCGAGTAGCGGCCCGACCACGAGGATCACCGCGAGCGCGATCATCCATGTGAGCCCCCATCTTCGCACTATGGTCACAAGAGTCCCCCCTGCCTCAGAACCACCATTCTGCCCCGGGGAAAACTAAAAGCGACTTAATGACTACGGTATGTCGTTACCACGTGTGACCATGGAAAAGGGAGCCGCCCGGACCGTCGTGATGGTCCGGGCGGCTCCCCGTGAAACCGGTGAGGTACCTAGTGGCCGTTCTCCAGGACCGACTTGAGGAAGGACTTGGTCCGCTCCTCCTGAGGGTCCCCGAAGATCTGGTCCGGGTGGCCCTCCTCGGCGATCCGTCCCTTGTCGAACATCAGGACACGGTGTGAGACGTCACGGGCGAAGCCCATCTCGTGGGTCACGCACAGCATCGTGATGTCGGTGGTCTCGGCCACCTCGCGCAGCACGTCGAGCACACCGGCGACCAGCTCCGGGTCCAGGGCAGAGGTGACCTCGTCCAGGAGCAGGATCTCCGGTCTCATCGC
Organism: Nocardiopsis sp. NPDC006832; assembly: GCF_040635885.1. Lineage (NCBI taxonomy): Bacteria > Bacillati > Actinomycetota > Actinomycetes > Streptosporangiales > Nocardiopsidaceae > Nocardiopsis > Nocardiopsis sp. NPDC006832. Next base: position 10,596 of record NZ_JBEYLC010000009.1, read on the forward strand.
CAGCGCGCGAGCGATCGCCACACGCTGCTGCTGGCCACCGGACAGCTGGGTCGGGTGGGCGTCGATCTTGTCGCCCAGGCCCACCAGATCCAGGAGTTCCTCCGCGCGGTGGCTCGCCTCGTCCTTGCCCAGGCCGAGCACGTTGACCGGCGCCTCCATGATGTTCTTGCGAACGCTCATGTTGGGGAACAGGTTGAACTGCTGGAACACCATGCCGATGTGCTTGCGCTTGGCCCGCAGGTACTTCTCGCTCGCGCGGGTCATTCCGGCGCCCTTGCGCATGTGACTGAAGGGCTCTCCATGGACCCAGATGTTGCCCTCGGTGACCTTCTCCAGCGTCATCAGCAGCCGCAGGATGGTGGTCTTGCCCGAGCCGCTCGGTCCGATGAGCGTCACGCGCTCACCGGGGGCGACCGCGAAGTCGAGGTGGTCCAGGACCGTGAGGTCGCCGAACCGCTTCACCACCTGATCGAAGACGATCAGGTTCTCCGCGGCGAGGCCGGCACCGTCGCCATCGACACCCGGTGCCATCGTGTTCTCGGGGGTATCAGACGGCGGCATATCGCTTCTCCAGTCGTCGAATCAAAATCGCGGAGGGGATGCTCACGACCAGGAACAGGAACCCGACCAGCGTGAACGCCTCGACGATACGGAAGTCGGCGCTACCGACGCGCTGGGCCTCGGTGAGCAGCTCGGCCACACCGATGGCGAACAGCAGGGGGGTGTCCTTGAACATCGCGATGAGGTAGTTCCCCAGTGCGGGGATGACCTTGCGGATCGCCTGTGGGAGGACGATGGCGCCCCAGGTCCGGTGGGACGGCAGGCTGAGCGCCCGCGCCGCCTCCCATTGGCCCTTGGACACCCCCTCGATCCCCGACCGGTACACCTCGGCCGTGTAGGCCGAGTAGTGCACGCCCAGGACCAGGATGCCCACGGTCATGCCGGAAACCGTCGAGGGCGCCAACAGGAAGACGAACACCAGCTGCATGACCAGCGGTGTCGTACGGATGAACTCCATGACGAAGTGCAGGATCGATCCGAAGACCGGCACTCGACGAGCGATCGCGATGACCAGGCCCAGAGCGAGGGCCATCAGGTAGGCGACGACCGTGATCTGCACCGTGACCCACAGGCCACCGAGCAGGTCGGGCATGACGTCGATGATCCACTCGAGATCCCAGAGGTTCACTTGGCCACCCCCACCTTGGTTCCGATCGTGGGCGGTCGCAACATGGAGAGGATCCCCTGGCCGCCGGACGGCAGCCGTCCCAGCTTCCGGTTGGCGCGGCGTTCGAGCAGTCGCATACCGAAGATGAGCACCTGCGCGATCAGGTAGTAGAGGATGAGTGCGCCGCTGTAGGCGACGACGGTCTCACCCGTGGCCTCTCGCAGCTGCTGGGCGACCGCGGCCAGGTCGGCGACACCGATGAGGTAGGCCACGGCCGTGGCCTTCATCAGCTCGATGATCAGGTTGCCGAAGGTCGGCAGCATCTGGGCCCAGGCCTGTGGGAGCACGACCAGGCGCATTCGCTGGAACCAGTTGAAGTTGAGCGAGACGGTCGCCTCGACCTGCGACTTGGGGACCGCGTTGATGGACGAACGCACGACCTCCGCGCCATAGGCGCCCACGTTCAGCCCCAAGGCCAGGATGGCCGCGAACCTGTCCTCCAACTGGAAGCCGGTGGCGATGGGCAGCGCGTACGCCATCCAGAACATCAGCACCAGGGCCGCGATCCCGCGGAAGACCTCCACGTAGACCGTGGAGATGGCACGCGGTAGCCAATGCCCCACCGAACCCATGATTCCGAAGACCATGGCGAGGAGGAACGCCAGGGCGGCGCCGCCGATGGTCAGTTGAACGGTGATCCAGGCCCCGTCCAGGAACCTGGGCAACCGTTCGACCAGGAAGTTGATCTGTTCCAAGGGGGATCAGCCCTCGCAGAGCTCGGCGGTGCTCGTACCGTCGGGCAGGTCGTCCTCGGTGAAGCCCCACTCCTCGCCGAGTTCGAGCAGGCGACCGCTCTCGGTGAACTCGGCGATGACGCGGTTGATCTCCTCCAAGAGTTCGGTCTCGTCCTGTCGCACGCACAGGCCGCCCCAGCCCTTCTCCTCGTTCCCGTCCATGACGGGGAAGAAGGGCTCGCTGACGTCGAAGTCGCCGCCGCGTTCCTGCAACAGGTAGTGGTGCGACACGCTCAGCATGGAGACGGCGTCCACCCGGCCGTTCTCCAGGAGCTCGTAGCCGGCGGTCTGGTTGCCGATGAGCTCCATCTGCTCCTCGGGAACCCCGAAGTACTCGGCGTAGGTCTGCTCCACCGAGCCGTTCAGCACGGCGAGCATGAGGTCCGGGTTGTCCGCGAAGTCCTCGAAGTGCTGGATGTTCTCGGGGTTGCCCGCGGCGACCATGAAGGCCTCCGGGGAGGTGGCGGTCGGTTCGGAGAACGCGACCTGCTCGCAGCGCTCGGGCGTGATGAACACACCGGCGGCGAGGACGTCGAAGCGGTTGGCGTTCAGGCCCGGGATGAGACCGTCCCAGTTGACCGGGGAGGCCTGGATCTCGGGGATGCCCAGTTCCTCGAAGACGGCCTGGGCCACGGCCGGCGACTGGCCCGCCGGGTCACCGGCGTCGTCGACGAAGCCGAAGGGGATCTCGTTGGCGAGTCCGACCGCTACGAAGCCCTGCTCACGGAGACGTTCCAGGAGGGAACCCTCTCCCTCGCCGCCGGCGCCGCCCTCATCGACCCGGCTGCACGCCGCGAGACCGGCCGTTGCGAGCCCCACGCCTCCCAAGCGGAGTGCGTCTCGGCGGCCCCAGGTTCCCCGCCGACGCGCTGGTCCCTGATTCTTCACGACTGCTCCTCGAAAATTCGAGAGCGGAGTCTCCGCCGAAGGACAGGGCGGGGACACCGCACATTCGGATGGTGGATCGCCTCAAGTGGCTGATACCGCGGGTCTGGCCCGCGAACCAGGCCGTCAGCCGGGTACACGGGAGTACGGCGCTGGTACGGAGTCTCTTCTCCCCTGGCCCGCCCTGCAGTAACTGAACATGTTTAGTCCGTTATGCACTGGTTATGAGCTGCGGAACATCGGGTGACCGGACCGTTAGCCCTAGTCAGGCCGGTCACCTGTGCGGGGTGACTATGGGTTCTTATGCCCGTCACCCTGGGCTTCCTACCCTCGGAACGACGAGGGGCGGGGGCCGAAACCGGCCCCCGCCCCTCGATGCGGTCTTACGCGACGCCTATCAGGCGTCCTCCTCCACGACCAGCGGGTAGACGCCGTTCTCGTCGTGGACCTCACGCCCGGTGACGGGCGGGTTGAACACGCACAGCACGCGGAAGTCGGTCTTGGGGCGGACCGTGTGCTTCTCGTGGCCGTTGAGCAGGTAGAGGGTGCCCGGCGTGATGATGTGCTTCTCGCCGGTGTCCTCGTTGGTCAGCTCCGCCTCACCCTCGATGCAGTGCACGAGCTCGATGTGGTTGGCGTACCAGAAAGTCGACTCGGTGCCCGCGTAAAGGATGGTCTCGTGGAAGGAGAACCCGACCTTCTCCTTGGCCAGGACGATCCGACGACTCCGCCAGTTCTCGGTCTTGATGTCGGCGTCGGTGTCGTTGACCTCGTCCATGCTGCGAACGATCACTTGGGTCTCCTTAACGTTCTGGGGCGCGTGAATATGCGCTGGTTACACGGTACGGGGCCGGTCGACGCCCCCGTCGGGAAACGTCGACCGGCCCGTGTTCGCTCGGGGCCTCCGGTTCAGGCCGTCTTGGCGCCCTTGACGGCGGCCCGGGCGGCGTCGGCCATGATGTCCAGGCCGGCGGTGAGCTCCTCGTCCGTCATGGTCAGCGGCGGCAGGAGCTTGGCGACCTCGTCCTCGGGGCCGGAGGTCTCCAGGAGCAGGCCGCGCTCGAAGGACTCGGCCGCGACCTTCTTGGCGATATCACCCTCGGCGTCGAAGGCCAGACCGCGGGCCAGACCGCGACCACGGACGTGCGCGCCGAAGTCGGCGTGCTCGGCGGCCATCTCGGACAGGCGGGCCTCGACCATGGCGCCCTTGGCCAGGGTGGCCTGGGCGAAGGAGTCGTCGCTCCAGTAGCGGCGCAGGGCCTCGGTACCGGTGACCATGGCCGGGTTGAAGCCACGGAAGGTGCCGTTGTGCTCCCCGGGCTCCCACACGTCCAGCTCGCGCTTGAACAGCGTGAGCGCCATCGGCAGGCCGTAGCCGCTGATGGACTTGGACAGGGTGACGATGTCCGGGACGATGCCGGCCTCTTCGAAGCTGAAGAACTCTCCGGTACGGCCACAGCCCATCTGGATGTCGTCCAAGATCAGCAGGATGCCGTATTCCTTGCACAGGGCGGACAGCCCGCGGAGCCACTCGGCGCTGGCGGCGTTGATGCCGCCCTCACCCTGGATGGACTCCACGATCACGGCGGCCGGGGCGTCCAGGCCGCTGCCGCTGTCGTCGAGCAGGGCGCGCAGCCACAGGAAGTCCGGGGTCTTGCCGTCGAGGTAGTTGTCGAACGGCATGGTCGCCACGTGGTCCAGCGGAACGCCGGCGCCACCGCGCTTCATGGAGTTACCGGTGACGGCCAGGGCGCCCAGGGTCATGCCGTGGAAGCCGTTGGTGAAGTTGATGATGGTCTGGCGACCGGTGTACTTACGGGCCAGCTTCAGTGCGGCCTCGACCGCGTTGTTGCCGGCGGGGCCGGGGAACTGGACCTTGTAGTCCAGCCCCTTGGGTTTGAGGATGACGTCCTCGAAGGTTTTGAGGAACTCCCGTTTGGCCACGCTGTACGCGTCGAGGCTGTGGACGATGCGGTCGTCCATGAGGTAGTCGATGAGCGGCTTCTTCAGCTCCGGGTTGTTGTGCCCGTAGTTCAGCGAACCGGCTCCCGCGAAGAAGTCCAGGTAGGGCTTGCCACTCTCGTCGTATACGTGAGCTCCGACCGCCTTGTCGAAGACGACCGGCCAGTTACGGCAGTATCCGCGGACTTCGGATTCGAGGCGTTGGAAGGTCTCCATCGTGATGTTCCTTGGTTCCTTTCCCCAACTTCGTGGGCTCATGGCTTAGACGAGGGGTGTGGGACAGGATCGCGTTCGATCCGTTGCGGACGGTCAGTCGTCTGGGTTGTCGCTCGTAGGCCCGATGGGGCCGATACGCACGAGGTCCTCGGGTTCGTGGGACTCGTCGCCACCCGACGGGAAGTGCTCCTCGGTGAACAGAGGGCTCCACACGTCCTCAGTACCCCAATTACGGGCAAATGACGCAAATAGGGCACGAGAAGCGGCGTTGTCCGGGGTGACGGTCGCTTCGAGGTAACGCACACCCTGATCGGCGAACGTGTCGCCGATGAAGTCGAGCATCCGGCGGGCCAGCCGCTGTCCGCGATACGCGGAGTCGACGGCGACCTGCCAGAGGAAGTAGGTGTCCGGGCTGTCAGGACGGACGTAACCGGTGACGTAGGCCGCCACCCGGCCGTCGGTGTCCCTCGCCACGACGCTCGTCGCGGCGAAGTCCCGGCACCACAGCGTGTAGGCGTACGGGGAGTTCACGTCCATCCCCGTCTCGCCGGCCAACCGCCACATGTGCGGCCCGTCCTCCGGGGAGGGGTGCGTCAAGCGCACGCCCTCGTGGCCCGCGCCCTCGGCGGTCCGGTGACCCTGGGCCCCGTCGTCGTTTCGGTCGCGTGCTTGGAGGTTCGTTCGTTGTTGTGGCACGTCGACCGAATTTAGCGAACGAAGTTCAAAGAAGTTTCAGCGAGATTCCGCGCAGATGTTTGAGCTGATCATGAACGGGTATGACTCGTCTATTTAGCAGCATGAAGACGACCTGACCTGCGCTTTCGGGTGGGGCGCGAACCCGACCGAAAACCCTGGTCACGCCCCTCCCATCAGGGGATTCGACGACCACGCGGGCCCCGGATCTCGCGGGGCGACCCCCCGCCTCCCGGCGAGCGGAACACATGCCTCGGGGTCAAACATAGAGCCTGAACAGGCAATATTAAGCGTGCGTTAAGTCACATCAATTCGGTGGGAACCTCGCGACATAACGTCCCGAAAGGCCTGCGGCACACCTCACACAGTACGCGCCCACCTTCTCGGGGACCCCTGCACACAGGCGGAAACCCCCACTGCGCAGGCGACACGCCGATCGACGTCTCCCACCGTTCGCCCCGCTCGCCTGGTGTCCCCGTGGCCGCAAGACCCCGGCAAGGACGAACGTCCTTGATCATTCGCGGATTTTGGAGCAGACTCTGTGTAGTACGACCTCATGTAGTACTACAATTGGTCGCAACGCTTCGTCGCAGCCTGCCCGGGTCAAGAGCCCCTGGTCGGGTCGCACGACACGAACTTCGCCCACCTCACCACGGCCACACCGGCGGTGGGGATCAACGACCAGGGATCGGAGGCGTCCGTGAACCGCCTGTATCACGACAGTGAGGACTGGGTCGAGCAGGGTAACTGCCGCTCGTACGACCCTGAGATCTTCTTTCCGGTGAGCAGCACCGGGATCGGTCGCGTCGACACGGAACAGGCCCTCGCCGTCTGCCGCAGCTGTACTGTTCGCCCGGAATGCCTGCGGTGGGCGCTACGTGCCGGAGAGGCTCATGGAGTCTGGGGTGGGACCACCCCCGAGGAGCGTCGCTACATGCGCCGCGAACTCGCACCGGCCGTCTAGGGCCCGTCCCTCGGAAACGGGTGGAGCCGCCGGATGCCACGCGCGTTCGGCGGCTCCCCTGTGCCCGGCCCCATATCTCCCGCCCCTCGTGGGTCTTGCGACCCTCGGGGGCACGGCCTAGGTTCGGTAATCGTGCGACCCGCTCACGGCACCCTTCGGCTCACGCGCACGGCACTCCTCGCCGTGGCGTGCACAGGGCTCGCCTGGGGCGGGCACAACCTCTGGTCGGACACACCCGCCGGGGTCGGGGGCTTCCTCCTGACCACGGCGTTCCTGGTCGGCCTCCTGTGGCGCTTCACCAGGATCATGCGGGGCTTCGGCGACATCTTCACCGTCATGGCCCTCGTACAGGTCGTCCTGCACATGGTCCTACAAATGGCGGCGGGTCCCGAACTCCATTCCGCGGGCGCCGGCCATGGCGGTCACGGGCTGCTCACCCACACACTCGGCCTCACCCCGGGCATGTTGTTCGCACATCTGTGGGCCGCTCTGCTCGCCGCCGCGCTTCTCGCACACGGCGAGTCCGCGCTGTGGTTCCTCGGCGCCACCGTATCCCGGGCCCTGCCACGGCCCCTGCGCGCCCACGGCCTCCCATTCCGCGTGCCCGGGCGCGCGCACGTCGCGTTCCCGATCATCGCGCCCTCTCCATCCGCGTTCACCTCGCACGGGCCCCGCGGGCCTCCCGGTTCACCCGCGCCCCTCCTCCTGTCGTCGTAGTACCCCGGTACCCGACGCCACGGGGCAACCCCGAATCGCATCCGAACGGCCCGAGAGAGAAGACCCATGTCGAAAACCCGTACCGCAGCCCTGATCACCCCCCTCGCCGCGGTGGCCCTGCTATTGGCCCCCTCCCCCGCCCTCGCCCATGACGTGCTCACCGGCTCCGACCCGGAGGACGGCGCCACCCTGGAGACCGTCCCCGAAGAGGTCGTGCTGACCTTCAACAACGCGCCGATGGAAGGTGGCGAGGGCAGCGCGATCGTCGTGACCGGTCCCGACGGTGAGACCCAGTACGAGGACGGCGCGCTCGCCTTCAGCGACACCGAGGTGTCCGTGGGGCTGGCCCCGCTGGACGAGGCGGGCGAGTACAGCATCGCCTACCGCGTCGTCTCCTCCGACGGTCACCCGATCCAGGACACGATCGCCTTCTCGGTGACCGACGAGGCCGTCGCCGAGGCGGCCCCGGAGGAGCCGGCCGAGGAGGAGCCCGCCGAAGCCGAGGAGCCCGCGGCCGAGGAGGTCGAGGAGTCCCCGGCCGCCGCCGAGGAGCCCGCCGCCGAGGGCTCGTCGCCCACCACGCTGCTGTTGGTCGGCGGCATCGCCGCCCTCGCCGTCATCGGCCTGATCGCGGTCCTGGTGGTGCGCATGCGCAAGCGCCCCGGTGCCGGCGAGAACCGGTAGAAGACACTCGAAGGGGCTCGTACGCGTCGGCGTGCGAGCCCCTTCGTCGTCGGTTCGTGCGCCTCAGCGGCGCCGGGCGAGGAGGATGCTGATGTTGTCCTTGCCGCCCGCCCCCATGGCCGCCTGCCAAAGGGCGTGCACGGCGGCCTCGTCGCTGCCGGCCTCCGCGATGATGCGTTCCATCTCCTCCAGCAGCACCAGGTCGGAGAGCCCGTCGCTGCACATGAGCCAGGCGCTGGGGTCCGCGGACTCGTCACGGCCCACGTGCGGGACCATCGAGCCGCCGGAGCTGCCGCCCAAGGATTGGGTGATGAAGTTCGTGGTGACGGGGCGACCGTCCTCGGAGGGTGGCAGGGCCGGGGAGTCGTCCTCGGAGAGTTGACGCAGATGTCGACCCTCCAGACGGTAGGTCCGCGAGTCGCCCACGTTGAACCAGAAGTTGCCGTCGTTGTTGAGCAGGACCCCGGCGACCGTGGTGCCCATCCCGGAGAACTCCGGGTGTTGGGAGGCGTGGTCCTTGATCTCCTCATCGATGTGGGTGAGGAGTTGGGCCACCTCCTCGGGGTTGTTGAGCCGAGGGCCCATCTCGGCCATGCGGTGCACGGCGTGCTCCGAGGCGATCTCACCGGCGGCCTGGCCACCGATACCGTCCGCCACCGCGAGGATGACCGGTTCGGCCACCGGCAGTACGCAGCGGACCGGGGAGGTCATGTTCGCACTGGCGACGGTGAGAGCACCCATGACCACGGAGTCCTCGTTGGCGGGGCGAATAGCGCCCCGGTGCGTGAGGGCCGTGACAATGACTTCCCCACCAGCGACACCCATACGCCCTTCCTCCCGTTTCGTCGGCCTTGGCCGGTTGCCCGGCAGCCGCCGGACCTTGATCGAGTCCCGTTCAACGTCTGGATTCTGTCACCGTACCGAAACGGAGGTCGCTCAAAATCCGTGTACATCATGGCGGAAAACGCTCGGAAGCGCAGTTCCCGTCCGCCTTTGTACCGCCAAAAGTGTGGAGACGGGGGGCTGGGGGGCCACTGAGTCGTCCCGACCCGGTTCCGGTCCGACACTAGCGTTGCTCAGGTCCGACCGACAGTGCCGATCGGGAGGTTCGACGAAGCAGCAGCCCAGGGCCCTGTTTCGGAAGGACCTTGGGCGACCGGAACCGGTCGTTCCACCAGGTTTCGGGCGCCCGACGGGAGCAAGAGCACGTTGTCGGCCTGCCGAGGGTCTGGCACAATGGAGTCCGTTGGGTGTCTAAGACGCAGACACACACGACCTCCGCCCCGCGCGCGAGCCTCGAACACAGGTACGCCCGGTGGCGCTCAACCTCTCTCCAAGGTCGTTTGGTGTGGTCTGTCATGCGTCGCTCCCTTCACCCTCCCTCTTGTGAACCACGGCACCGTTCGCACTCCGTGCGCGCGGCTCTTCGTGCTGCCCGGCCCTCCTCGGCCACGGGGCCCGGACCCGCGCCCACCGCGTTCCCCTGAAGACCCGACGCCGATCCGTGCTCGACGGCGTCCGGTGGTTTTCACCCCCATGTGAAAGCACCGGTGGCCATAGGGCACGGCGGCCCGACCCCTACCCCGGAAGGATTCCGACTCCCCGCTCCGGAGTCCCCCCGGGACCAACCACGACGGACACCACGGCGGTGTCCAAGGAGTTCAGCCCAGTGAAGATCGCCATGGTCGCCGAACACGCCAACCCCCTCCCCGCGCACCGCGGTGAACCGGCCTGCCCGGTGAGCCTGCACGTGTGCGCCGTCTCCCGGCAGCTCGCCAAGCGCGGTCACAAGGTGACCGTCTACGTCCGCCGCAGCGACCCCGAGCAGCCCGAGGGCCGCACGCGGATGGCCCGCGGCGTCTCCGTCGCCCACCTCGACGCCGGTCCCGCCCGTGTCCTCGACGAGACCGACCACGCCGAGCACACCGGCGCCTTCGGGACCGCGCTGGCCGCCGTCCTCGACGAGGACACCCCCGACGTCCTGCACGCCATCGGCTGGACCAGCGGTCTCGCCGCCCTGCACGCCCAGGCGCACAGTGAGAAGGACCAGAGCGGCGTCCCCATCGTCCAGACCTTCCACTCCCTCAACGCCAGCGAGCAGCGTTCCGGCCTCACCCATCGACCGGACCGGGCCCGGATGGAGACGATCCTGGCCTCCCGTGCCGACCGGGTCCTGGTCAACTCCACCGACCAGCAGGGTGAACTGGCCCGCCTGGGCGTGCCGCGTCACCACGTGAGCGTCGTGCCGTTCGGTGTGGACTCCGACCACTTCAGCGTCGAGGGCAGCGCCTCCGCGGAGCCCTGGAACTCCCGCCGCGAGGAGCGTTCCCGCCTCATCTCGGTGACCTCCCTGACCGAGGCCGGTGGCGCCGAACGTCTGGTCGAGGCGATGGTCCGGTTGCCCGAGGCCGAGCTGTTGCTGGTGTCCACCGCCGACGACCGCACGGTCGCCCTCGACGAGAACGCCCGCCGCGTCGAACTCCTGGCGAAGGAGGCCGGCGTGGACGACCGCGTGCACCTGACCGGCCCGGTGGAGCGCAAGGAACTGCCCCGCCTGCTGCGTTCGGCCGACGTGTACGTCTCCGCGGCCTCCTACGACCCCTACGGCGGCGCCGTCCTGGAGGCCATGTCCTGTGGCCTGCCGGTCGTGGCCACCGCCACGGGCGCCGTCCCCGGCGCGGTACTGCACCGTACGAGCGGCGTGCTCATGCGCTTCGGCCGTCCCGACGAGGTCGCCCGGTCGGTCCGCGCGGTCCTCAACACGCCCACCATGAGCAGCGCCTACGGGATCGCCGCGGTCGACCGCGCCCGCTCCCGCTTCACCTGGCAGCGCATCGCGGTGGAGACCGAGCTGGCCTACGAACGCTCCCGTCCGCAGCAGACCGAACGCGACCACTCCGACGAGGACGAGACGGAGCTGCTCCTGTCCGGTTCCTCCCACTGAGCGGTCCACCCCCACCGATGACCTTCGAACACCAGGGACTGCTCTACCGCAGGGAGAGACGGTTCCACGAGGTGACACGGAAACGACTTCGCACCGCGGTACGCGAAGACGGCCACACCGTCCTGGCCGTAGCGGATCCGGCCGCGCTTCTGGATGGGCTCGCCCCCCAGGAGCGCGGTCGGGTGCACGTCGTCGACCGTGACACCCTCTACGAGGCCCCAGGGCGCACGCTGGCGGCCCTGCACCGCATGTCCCTGGCGCACGACTCGGTCACGGTGGTGGGCCAACCACCCGTGCCCACGGACGGCACGATGGAGAACCGCGAGTGGCACCGGTTGGAGTCGGTGCTGAGCACCGCGCTCGCGCCGATGCGCATGCGCCTGCTGTGCGTCCACGACGATCGGGGCCTGCCCCCGGGCGCGCGTTCGGCCGTCCTGGCCACCCACCCCGTCCTGGTGGGCGACGAGGGACCGTACGCCAACCCGGCCTACCTGGGCACCGCGGCGTTCGGCCGTCGGCGCCCGGCGCCGGAGCCGCTACCGGTGACGGGCCCGGTGCACCGTCTGGAGATCGAGCAGTCCCTGCCGCGGCTGCGGGACGACCTCGGCTCCCTGGCGGGCGCCCTGCGCCTGCCACGGGACCGGGTGGACGCCCTGGTGGTGGCGGTGAACGAACTCGCGGCCAACGTGCTGGAGCACGGGGCGGGCAAGGGGACCGTCCAGATGTGGCGTGGCCCGGACCGCTGGGTCTGCGACGTCTTCGACGAACGCGGCGGGCTCTACGACCCCTTGACGGGGTATCGTCCCGCCGACGGCCTGCGCCCCCGCGGGTACGGGCTGTGGATCACCCGGCAGATCTGCGACTTCATGGAGATCTGCGGGGACGAGTCGGGTTCGCTGGTGCGGTTGCACTTCGTGGACCCCGTCACCGGCGGGGAGGGCGGCGAGGAGGCGGAGACCGGTGAGGACGCGCGCACCACGCCGGTCGGTCCACGAGAACGGTGACCCCCGGGCGCCGGTTCAGCCGCCGAGTTCGGAGACCGCGTCGCCGGTGCTGGCGCCTATCGGGATGACCTGGTCGATCCCCGCTATCACGAACAACCGGTTGACCTGCTGCTGTGGCTCGGTGACGACGAATCCGACGTCCAGGTCACGGGCCTGGCGGAACGCCGCGACCAGCACTCCGATGCAGCGGGAGTCACAGAACCCGACCTTGGCCAGGTCCACCACCACCCCCTTGGGGGTGTCGCCGAGGACCTCGTCCAACGCCTGGGCCAGTGCCGGGGACGTGACCGCGTCCATCTCACCGACGGGTGTCACGACGGCGACGCCATCCTCGCGGCGAATCGAGATGTCTGACGTCACGGTCGGTCTCCTTGTCGTTCACTGCGCCGGGTGGGTTCCGGCCCCGCCGTGGGGCGGGCCGAGCGCCGTCGCACGCCACGACGGTCCCGAACCCTCATCATGACGCGTTCCGGTCACGCTCCGGACTCACCATGGTCTTGTTGCCAGGTCTTTCACCGGGATCCCACCATGTTCATCGCGCATTCGCGCGGTCTCGGTTCACCGGCCGTCCGCACCATCGCGACGCATCCGCGGTTGCGGACCCGTGTTCTGCGCGACGAGGTCCCGGGCCACGTCCACCACCCTTTTGCGGTTGCGCTGGGCGACCTCCCGCAGGGCCACGAAGGCGGCGTCGGCGTCGCAGCCCCGGGCGTGCATGATGATCCCCTTGGCCTGGTCGATCACCGTACGCGCCGACATGGCCCGACGCATGTGCGCGGACTCCCGGGCGGCGTCCGTCTGCCGGAAGGCCGTGTGCAGGGCCATCGCCGAGTGCTCGGCCAACAGCGCGGTGAGTTCGGGGCCGACCCCCTCGTCAAAGGCGTCCGCGCGGCCGGAGTGCACCCCGAAGGTCAGCACCCGGTCCTCGTCGCCGTCCCCGGGCAGGGCGCTGGGCTGGGTGATGGAGGAGCGGTCGCCGCACTGGACGGCCATACTCGTGTACCGGGGCCAGCGCTGTTCGCGCAGCACGTCGGACACCCGGACCTGGCTCATCTCGCGGACCGCCTCGACCGTGGGCCCCTGGTCGGTCGTGTACTGGTGTTCCAGGGCCTCGGACAGGTCGGAGTGGGAGGCCCCGTAGTCGGTGACCACGTGGCGTCGGGACCCGTCCGGGCCGACCACCTCCCGCCACAGCACAACGAGAGCCGCCGAACAACCGGGGACGCTCAGCGCCGCGGCCCGACTCATCTGGTCCAACGCTCGTTCGGGAGTGGTGTTCTCCTCCTGCCCGAGCGCGCCGATGTCACGGGCGAGGTGTTCGATCCACACCGTGCGAACCTCCTCGACTCGTGCCCCTCTCCCGTACCAACGGTAACCTTCGAAAAAGCCTCGACCGGACGCCGGAGCGTTCCGGCAAGTCCTCGCCCGCCTTCGAAGACCACCGGGAGACCGTGAGCGTGTCGGACAACCTCGCCGATCTGCAACGCGAGATCAACGCGCTGAGCGAACGAGTCTCGGCGTTGCGCAACACGCATACCACCTACCCCGATGACGCCGGGGGTACCGCTGAGGCCGCCCTCGCCGAGCTGGAGTACGCCGAACGCCTGCTCGGCGACGCCGGCGGTGAACTGGTCCGCTCGCTCAGCGGACCCGCCGAACCCCGTCGCAGCGGCGACGACAACGACCGTGTCCTGCTGCGCTCGATGTTCAACGAACTCAGTGTGCCCGTGGTGTTGCTGGACCACGACGGCTACATCCGTCGGATCAACAACGCCGGCGCCGAGCAACTGGGCGGTGCCCCGGGCTACGTCACCGGCAAGCCCTTCGCCCACTTCGTCGACCTGCGCAAGCGCGCGGCGATGCAGTCGTGGCTGGCCTCGGTGCTGCGCGGTGACGGCCCCGCGTCCTTGGAGTCGCGGCTGGCGCAGCGCGGGTGGGCCGAGGACGTGCACCTGACCCTGACCCGGTTGGAACTGCCCACCGAGGCACACCCCCTGGTCCTGGTGGCCATGTCACCACCGATGAACGGCGCCGACGAGGACGGGCCCTCGCCGTTGGAGCCGGAGGTGGAGGACCAGGTGGTCGTGCTCGCCGCCCGCCGCCTGGACGTGCTGACCCGGATGACCCGCCTGCTGTTGCGCGGCACCACCCCCACCAGGGCGTTGGCCCTCACCGACGCCGCGGACCTGCTGGCCGACTCCTACGCGGACTGGGTGATCATCGACGTCTGCGACCTGCCCGAGGACCCCCAGGTGGCGCGCCGCGCCGCCGTCGTCGGCCCGGCCGACGCCCCGGAGGGTCAACGCGACGAGCTGGCCGCGCTATCCCCGAGCGACTCCGACATCCCCGGAGAGGTGCTCGGTCGCGGTCAGTCGCTGCTGTTCCCGCTGATCGAGGACGAGACGGTGCTGGGCCAGATGGGCGCGGGCGCTCCCGTCCTGGCGGTGTTGGGCGCCGGTTCACTGCTTTCGGTTCCACTGCGCGGCAGCCGGGGCGTGCGGGGCGCGCTCACCCTGATCCGACGCAGCAACCGGGGCAGCTTCCGCCTGGCCGACCTCGGCCTGATCGAGGAGATCGGCGAGCACATCGGGCTGGCCCTGCCGCCCCGACGACTCTGATCGGCCACGAGGCGAACACGGTCAGTCCTCGGGGCCGTGCAGGGTGTCCACGAGGGTGGACAGCCGGGAGGCCGAACGGTCCACCCGACGGACGGCGTCCACCAGCGGCTGGTCGATCTCCTGGTAGTTGCCCACGATGTGCTCGCGCAGGTCGGCCAGGTCCGACTGGACCTGACGGGAACGTTGGGCGAGCTGCTCCACGAGCGCCTTACCGGGTTCGCCGCTCTCCTGGCCGAGCACCCGTTGCAGCGAGCGGGCCTGTTCGCGCATCTGCGCCTTGAGCTGGTGCAGTTCGACGAACACCTCGACCTTGGAGCGCAGCACCCACGGGTCGAACGGCTTGATGAGGAAGTCCACCGCGCGGGAGGAGTAACCGCGGAACACCTGGTGCCGATCGACTTCCTGAGCGGTCAGGAAGATGATCGGCACGTCCTTGGTCTTCTCCCGCTGCTTGATGTGCGCGGCGGTCTCGAAACCATCCATGCCCGGCATGATCACGTCGAGCAGGATCACGGCGAAGTCCGTACCCAGAAGGTGCTTCAGCGCCTCCTCGCCGGAGTTGGCCCGCACCAGGTTCTGGTCGAGGGAGGTGAGGGCCGCCTCCAGCGCGATGAGGTTCTCGTCCCGGTCGTCGACGAGAAGGATGTTGGCCTTCTGAGTCACTGCTTCTTACTCCGAGTCGTGCGGTGGGGTGTTGCCGTCATCGCCGGTCGCCCCGGCGTCGTCGTGGCCTGTGTCGCCATTGTGCACGCCGGCGGAACCGTTCGTGTCACCGGAGCGATCGTCGGCCGCGGCGCCCGCCCGGGTCTCCTCCGGGTCGGCGGTGAGCCAACGACGCATCACGTCCAACAGGTGGTCCAGGTCGACCGGTTTGGTGACGTAGTCGGTGGCACCGGCCGCCAGACTGCGCTCCCGGTCGCCCTGCATGGCCTTGGCGGTCAGCGAGATGATCGGCAGGTCGGCGAACTGGGGCATCTCCCGGATGCGCTGGGTGGTCTGGTTACCGTCCAGTTCCGGCATCATCACGTCCATCAGGACCAGTGAGATGTCCTCGTTGGCCTCCAGCTTCTCGATGCCGGAGTGGCCGTTGTCGGCGTACAGGACCTCCAGTCCCTGTGCTTCCAGGGCGCTGGTCAGTGCGAACACGTTGCGCACGTCGTCGTCGACGATGAGCACGCGCTGGCCGGCCAGGATCGCCCGGCGCTCGGGGTCGGGGCGGGCCTCGACCTGTTCCTCCCTGCCCTGTTCCTCGGGTTCGGCGTTCTTGAGGACCTGCACCATGGGCAGCGGTTCCTCAGGCTCACTCGAATCGGTCAGGGCCGCCACCACGGCGTCGAAGTCCTCGTCGGGCAGATCGAGTTCGTCGTCGCCGATCGGTTCGAGGGAACCCGGTCCCTGTTCCAGCTCGATGGGCGTGGTCAGGGCCGGGGGCTGATCCACGACCTCCGCTGCGTCCTCGGGCAGGCGCACCGGCAGCAGCAGGGTGAAGGTGGAGCCCCGGCCGGTGATGCTCTGCACCCGGATCTCGCCGCCGAGCAGACGGGCGAAGTTGCGGCTGATGGACAACCCCAGACCGGTGCCGCCGAATCGTCGCGAGGTCCCGCCGTCACCCTGGTGGAAGGCCTCGAAGATCACCTGGAGCTTGTCCTCGGCGATGCCGATGCCGGTGTCGGCGACCGTGAAGGCGATGACCTCTTCGTTCTCGACGAACATGTCGAGGTCGGCGTCCTCCAGCGCCCAGGCCGGTTCGATGAGCAGCCGCACCTCGCCCTGCGAGGTGAACTTGACGGCGTTGGAGAGCAGGTTGCGCAGGATCTGCTGGAGCCGCTGCTCGTCGGTCCACAGGGTCTCGGGGATGTCCGGGGAGACGTCCACCGCGAAGGCCAGCCCCTGTTCGCCGGTGACCGGCCGGAAGGTGGCCTCCACGTAGTCGACGAGCTGGGCGATGGACACCTCGCTGGGCTGCACCTCGGCGCGGCCCGCCTCCACCTTCGACAGGTCGAGGATCTCGTCGATGAGCAGCAGCAGGTCGCTGCCGGCCTTGTGGATGGTCTGGGCGAACTCGACCTGCTTGGGCGTGAGGTTCTGCTCGGCGTTGTCGGCGAGCAGGCGGGCCAGGATGAGCAGGCTGTTGAGTGGCGTGCGCAGCTCGTGCGACATGTTCGCCAGGAACTCGGACTTGTACTTGGAGGAGACCTGCAGCTGGTGCGCGCGCTCCTCCAACGCGTTCCGGGAACGCTGGATCTGCTGGTTCTGCAGCTCGATCGCGCGATTCTGGTTGGCCAGCTGGGTGGCCTTCTGCCGCAGCTCCGCGTTCATGCCGCGCAGCTCCTCCTGCTGGCGCTGGAGTTCGTTGGAGCGTTCGCGCAGCTGGCTGGTGAGCTGCTGGGACTGTTCGAGCAGCAGCTCGGTGCGGTTGTTGGCCAGGATCGTGTTGATCGTGGTGCCCAGCAGCGAGACCAGCTGGCGCAGGAAGTTCTTGTGGATCTCGCGGAACTCCTCGAAGGAGGCGAACTCCACGACGCCCAGGGAACGTCCCTCGGTGACGATCGGGACGATGTACAGGTGGTTGGGGACGGCGTCGCCGAGCCCCGACTCGATGTTGATGTACCCGGCCGGGATGTTGCTGACGTGCTGTTCGGTCTGTTGGGCGAGCGCCTCACCCACCAGCCCCTGGCCCTTGACGATGCGTCGCCGCTTTTCGGTGGGCTGGAAGCCGAAGCCCGCGTAGAGCCGGAAGACGCCCTCGTGGTCCTGGTCCTCGGGCAGGTAGCAGGCGCCGTGCTGGGCTCCGATGAGCGGCGTGACCTCGTTCATGATGAGGCGGGCCAGCTCGTCGAGGTCCCGGTGTCCCTGGATGTGTCCGGAGATGCGGGCGAGGTTGGACTTGAGCCAGTCGGCGTCGCGCTGCACCGAGGTGGTCTCGCGCAGGTTGGACACCATCAGGTTGATGTTGGCCTTGAGCTCCTCCATCTCGCCGCGGGTGTCGACCTGGATGTTGCGGGTCAGGTCGCCCTTGGCGACGGCGTTGGCGACTCCGGCGATGGCGCGCACCTGAGTGGTGAGGTTGCCGGCCAGCTCGTTGACGCTGTCGGTGAGCTGCTTCCACGTTCCGGTGACGCCCTCGACCTTGGCCTGACCGCCCAACTGACCCAGGCTGCCCACCTCGTGGGCCACACGCGTGACCTCCGTGGCGAAGGCCGACAGTTGGTCGACCATGGTGTTCACCGTGGTCTTCACTTCGAGGATCTCGCCTTGGGCGTTGACGTCGATCTTCTTGGTGAGGTCACCGGCGGCGACCGCGGTCGTCACCTCGGAGATGTTGCGCACCTGAGTGGTCAGGTTGTGCGACATCGAGTTGACGTTCTCGGTGAGGTCGTTCCAGATGCCGGAGACGCCCTTGACGCTGGCGCGACCGCCCAACTTGCCCTCGGTGCCCACCTCACGGGCCACACGGGTGACCTCGTCGGCGAAGGCGGAGAGCTGGTCCACCATCACGTTGATGGTCTGCTTCAACTCCAGCATCTCGCCCTTGGCGTTGACCGTGACCTGCTTGGTCAGGTCGCCGGCGGCCACCGCCCGCGTCACCATGGAGATCTGCCGCACCTGGTAGGTGAGGTTGTTGGCCATGGAGTTGACGTTGTCGGTGAGGTCCTTCCAGACCCCGGATACGTCGCGCACGTGGGCCTGTCCGGCCAGTTTGCCCTCGGTGCCCACCTCGCGGGCCACACGCGTGACCTCGTCGGCGAACGTGGAGAGCTGGTCCACCATCGTGTTGATGGTGTCCTTCATCTCCAACATCTCGCCCTGGGCGTCGACGGTGATCTTCTTGCCCAGGTCGCCGCGGGCGACCGCGGTCGTGACCTGCGAGATGTTGCGGACCTGGTAGGTGAGGCTGTTGGCCATCGAGTTGACGTTGTCGGTCAGGTCCTTCCAGATGCCCGACACGCCCTTGACGCTGGCACGACCACCCAACTTGCCCTCGGTGCCCACCTCACGGGCCACACGCGTGACCTCGTCGGCGAGGGAGTCGAGCTGGTCCACCATGGTGTTCACGGTGTTCTTCAGGGCGAGCATCTCGCCCTGGACGTCCACCTCGACCTTGCGCGTCAGGTCGCCCCTGGCGACCGCGGTGGTCACCTTCGAGATGTCGCGGACCTGGTTGGTGAGGTTGTCCGCCATCGAGTTGACGTTGTCGGTCAGGTCTTTCCAAGTGCCCTGGACCCCGCGCACGTTGGCGCGACCGCCCAACTTGCCCTCGGT